>JACRFF010000322.1 GCA_016218005.1 Ignavibacteriales bacterium | reverse complement strand
GTCAAACTCAACGCTGGTGTTTTGATCTTCGAGCGCTTGGAGAATTTGGGTGCGGCGGGTGATGTCTTCGGTCTTGGTTTCCATTATTTCTTCGGCAGAGGCATCGAACCGGGAATACCCATCAGCGGGAAATCTTTGCGCAACGGGTAATACTCAAATTCTTCCGGCATATACATGCGGCGCAGGTCGGGATGGCCATCGAAATTGATGCCGAACATATCATACGCCTCTCGTTCGTGCCAATTCGCCGTTGCCCATACTGAGGTTACAGTCGGCACCGATGGATTCTCTTCTTCGGTAAAAGTCTTGAGACGAATCCGTTGCTTGCTCTTCAGCGAGTAAAGATTGTACACGACGCCAAACCTATTTCCCGGCGAAGCCATGTCAATCCCACATACGTCAATCAGAAGGTCAAATTGAAGGCCTTGTTCGTTCTTCAGAAAATCGCAGACCGCCACAATCTTTTCTTTGGGAACAACAATCGTAAGTTCGTCGCGGAATTCATGTGCGTCGAGGATGGTATTCCCGAACTTTGTCTTGACGTTGTCAAGCACGTGTTGGTTGTGCGGCGTCATGCTAATTGCTGGGAAGCACCACTTTTTGCTCAGCGGCGCTCGTGTGGGAATTGAGGGTATGAAAATCACCGACGTAGGCAGGAGACATTCCGCGGCTTTCACCTCGCTGCACTTTTTCCTGAACTTTCATCAGCGCGTGAATAAGATTATCAGGACGCGGCGGACAACCGGCCACATACACATCCACGGGAAGGAATTGGTCGATGCCCTGCACAACGGAATACGTCCGATAGATTCCGCCGGAAGAGGTGCACGCCCCCATGGCAATGACCCATTTCGGCTCGGGCATTTGGTCGTAGATCTTCCGCACGACTTTCGCCATCTTGTATGTGGTCGTGCCGGCAACGATCATCAAATCAGATTGGCGCGGCGAAAATCGCATCGCTTCGGACCCAAAGCGAGCGACGTCAAAACGAGGACCGGCAAACGCCATCATTTCAATGGCGCAGCACGAAATTCCCATCGGCATGGGAAAGAGAGAGTTTTTCCGGCACCAGTTAACTACGAAATCCAATTTGGTCAAAAGGAAGCTATCACCCACCGCACGTTCTAGTCCCATTCCAACGCTCCTTTCCTCCAGACGTAGAAATATCCAACCAACAGCACGGCGATGAAGACAAACATCGTGATGAAACCGGGCGTGCCCAAGAGCTTGTAGGATACCGCCCACGGATAGAGAAACACGACTTCGATATCGAACACGATAAAGAGCATCGCCACCATGTAGAATTTCACCGAGAACCGTTCACGCGCAGAACGCACCGGTTCCATGCCGCTTTCATAGGTAGAAAGCTTTTCTTCCGACGGGCGCTTGGGGCCTACAAACTCGTTCATCTTCCCCATCACCACGGCAAAGCCCATAGCGCCAACGATCATAATGAATATCGGGATGTAGCTTTCAATCATCGTCCGTTTGCAGGTTGTTCTGCAAAAATTTTAGTCAAAAATGTCCCGAAAGTCAACGAATGGAGTTGCGTGTAGTGATAAATGGTTGTCCGATTAGAAAACGAATTAGTACTTCTCACGTGGAAAGATAGAACTTGATATGAGAATGAATCTGTGGAAATTGATCCGATTCACAAATGCGTTCAGCAAAAAATTTAGCAATCTTCAAGCCGCTGTCTCGTTGCACTTTTTCCACTACAACTTCATGCGCATTCACCAAACACTATGAGTAACACCGGCGATGGAAGTCAGAATTGGCAAGTATCCTGTTACATGGGAGGAGTTCTTGGGACTGAAAGAAATAAGCAAGAAAGCCGCTTGATTGGGTAAGCAATATTTTTTATTTTTTCTTGTATGTTACCTACAAAAAATTCAAATTAGTAGTGTAGTTTTTCATCCCTATTGGTGCAGAAATGCACAAATAGCCCCCCTTAGGTTACGACTTAAGGGGTTTTTTTATTTCCACTATGCGCACAACATTTATTATCGACGGATTTAATCTGTACCATTCCATAGTTCAAGCCAGCGCTGACCTTGGGAAAATATCTACCAGTGGCTTAATATACGATCACTCTGCGAATCATATCTCTACACGCTCAGTCCAAATCATAAACTTGAAAAAATCTATTATTTTTCAGCCCTCGCATACCATAAGTCACCAGATACGGTTGCAAGACACTTGGAATTTCTTAAATGCCTAAGAGAAACCGGAATAATTGTGGAACTTGCAAGATTTAAGGAAAAAAGAATAGAGTGTAATTTTTGCCATAGAACGATGATTAGACATGAGGAAAAGGAAACGGCTGTATCTATTGGACTAAAACTATTTGAGATATTCAAGCAAGGAGAATGCGAAACGGCAATGTTAATGACTGGAGATACAGACATTGCTCCCGCTCTAAGGATGGTAAAAAAATATTATCCCAAGGGAGAAATAGGTTTTCTTTTTCCCTATAAACGTAAGAACAAGGAATTAGCCCAAATGGCGAATTTTTCACGGAATATCAAAAAGGAACGTTATATACAATATCAATTCCCCGACCCGTTTATTCTATCCGATGGTGCATCAATAAAAAAACCTATTAGTTGGTAGATCCATTCTCCTTCCTCTCTCCAATCATTAAATCGAAAATGATCCACTGCCGAGTTGCGTTACATCCGCTCTGGCGCGCTGATGCCGAGGATGCGACATCCATTCGCGAGCACGGTCTTTGCGGCAAGGCAAAGTGCAAGGCGCGCTTTGGAGAGGTCGGCTTCAGGTATAACAACGCGGTGATCATGATAAAATTTGTGAAAGGCAGTCGCGACATCGCCCAGGTATGTTACTAACCGATGCGGCTCATAGCCATAGCACGCCGCCTCAATCGTGTCCGGAAACGTAAGCAACAATTTTGCCAATCCGACTTCCGAAGGACCAACGAGCAATGCGTAGTTGATGTGCGAAACGTCCTCCCCCTCCGCAAAGACGTTTTGGGATTCGGCAAACCGGAGGATGCTTGCGATGCGCGCATGCGCATACTGAACGTAATACACCGGATTCTTTTCAGATTGCTCTTTCGCCAAGTTGAGGTCGAATTCCAGATGGCTTCCCGTTGAGCGCATGAGAAAGAAGAACCGCACCGCATCCGGGCCAACCTCGTCTATCAATTCGTCCAACGTAACGAAGTTTGCCAAACGCTTGGACATTTTCACTTGCTCGCCATCCCTCAGGAGCGTGACGAACTGGTGGATTACCACTTTGACTTTGCCAGGATCAAACCCCAGCGCTTTCACGCCTGCCAAGACATCGGGAATGGTGTCAATGTGGTCGGCACCGAAGACATCGACGACCAATTCAAATCCGCGGCGAAATTTCTCCCGGTGGTACGCAATATCCGGCAATCGATAGGTCGGCTCGCCGGAGGTCTTCACAATCACGCGATCTTTATCCGTCCCCAATGCCGAGGTCTTGAACCACACGGCTCCATCCTGATCGTACGCCAAGTTGAGCTTGCGAAGTTCCCCAATCACTTCTTCGATCGTTCCATCATGATAGAGCGAGTCTTCGTTGAAGAAGACGTCATGCTTCACGCCCATGCGAGCCAAGACGTTTTTGATCGCCGTAAAGAGTTCTTCCTCGGCAAAACTTTTGCAAACCGAAAGCGCCTCCTCGCGCGGAAGCAACCTCACCGAATCTCCCCGCCTTGCCTTGAGTTTTTCGGCAATCTCTCGAATGTAGTCGCCTTGGTAACCATCCGCAGGAAAGAGAAACGTCGGCTCGAAGAATTGCTGGTAGCGGGCGTAAGTAGATTCCGCCAGTATTCGCATTTGCCGACCGGCGTTATTGTAATAGTACTCTCGCGTTACATTGTGCCCCGTCCAATGCAAGAGATTCGCAATCGTATCACCGATAGCCGCCTGACGGCCATGGCCAACGCTGAGAGGTCCGGTGGGATTGGCGCTGACGTATTCGACTTGCGTTTTCTTGCCGGCTCCGGAATGAGTTTTTCCAAACGCCTCCCCTTGCGCAAGAATTTCCGCAGTCTGTTTTGTGAAGAACGTGTCTGCAAACTTGAAATTGATAAACCCGGGACCTGCGATCTCCACCTTGGTAATCACGCCGGAATCGAAATGCAATGCGCCGACAATTTCTTGCGCAATTGTGCGCGGATTTTTTCCAACGGATTTTGCCAGCGTCATGGCAACGTTGGTTGTGAGATCGCCGTGCGTTTCCAATTTGGGTTGCTCGAACGCGAGCTTCGCGTTCTCCGCATAGCCGAGGCTGCGCAGCGCCGCGTTCACTTTTTCCGTGAGGTATGCCTTCATCTTATTCCGACTTGCGTGCTGAGAGTGATTTTTTTCTTGCGGAATGCCGGCGGGCGGTCGTCTTCCGAAGTTCGCGGCCGACCTCGCGTTCCCCCTCGTCGCTCACGTGCTTCAATCGAGCGTCTCCCCACAAGCGTTCGAGGTTGTAGAACGAGCGTGCTTCTTTGTAAAACACGTGCGCAACGACGTCCACAAAATCTAGAAGAACCCACTGCAGAGCTTGATACCCTTCGTACTTCCACACCGGAGAGCCAATCCCTGCCGTGCCTTCTTGCACGGCATCGGCAATGGCCTTCACTTGAGTATCCGAATCCGCAGAGCAGATGACGAAGAAGTCGGCGGTCGGAGTAACCTTGCGCAAATCAGCGATGACGACGTTCTGCGCTTTCTTCGACAACATAAAATTAGCTATGCGGTTGGCAAGTGTTCGAGATGTCAATGGCACCCCCTATGGAATTCGTTTGAGTTGTCCGGAATCGCGGCCAATGAGCACTGTGACGTCGAGATAAAGACTCTTGTCGATCTGCCGATGGACTCGGCTTTCTTCGATTCCAAGAGCTTCGGCTACTTGTTTTGCCACCTCGGTGTTGCCAACGCGGTCGATAACGATCGTTCGTTCAACATCGCGCACTTTCGCATTCAAGATATCGACAACGTCGAAGCCGCGCAATCGGAGATAATCTGCAAAGCGCTGGCCAAGCCGCTGACCTCCGGCGCCATTCACGACTTCAATGAGAATCGTGCTTCGAGGAATATCGGCGGCAGAAACCGAACGCTGGGCGGATTTCGACTCCCGATGAGCAAAGAGATATGCAACAACAAGAAAGAGTACACACACCGCCGATACCACTACAGTCCAACGACGTGCGCGCGACTTCTTGTCGCGCTTGAGAGATGACGACCCGCTATCGCGGGCAGGAATGGTCGCTCCGTAAATCGTTGATTCGTTGTGCTCGATCATTCCTTGCTTGCAGCAGAAAAAAAGAACAGCCGAGAATCCTCGCGCTCATAGACGCATTGGTTCTCGGCCGCTGGAATAACAACTACGTTCAAGATGCCCTTCAGGGTTTATCCTCGCTTGCTGTGAAACCGGAGCCGAAGCTGCCGCCGAAACGATCATAACCATACGGGCTCATCCAATACATCGCCGGCAACTGTCGAAACTGAACCTGAAAGAGGAAGTTCTTGGATGGCCGGTAGTCTAATTGCGCACGGGTCAGATAGACACCGGAAAAATCCGGTCCCAGTTTTCCGCCAAGTCCGCCAAAGGGTTGGTGCATCAAACTGACGTCGAACGAAACGGAAAGCGGATTGGAGATTTGATAATTCAGCGAACTCGTGAGCGTTCCCAACGACATTCCCTGACCGCTGCCCAGTGTTGAGTAGCTGAGGGAATAACTGTTGCGCATGGTCAATCGGCTGGGATCAAACCATCCAAAGAGCAACCCATCTCCTTCACCGCGCGTGAGGGTTTCACTCACTGTGGGACGAGATTCACTCTTCGACCGGAATTGCGCATTCGCCGCCAGAGTTGCCACCACAAGAACCAGCGCTACAACGATGGTTTTCTTCATGAACTCCTCCTCTTCTCTCTATAATAGTACCCAAATCTGATTCGATAGTCAAGAAAGCGACATCTTGTTAGACAATGACGGTTACCGAAAAGTTCCGCGCGGATTGACTTGCGTCGCAATGACCCCGGCAATCGTCAGGCAACCGCCTATCACAAACGTTTCCGTCAACCGGAAATCAAGAAAGACAGCAGAAAGCACCGTTGCCATAATAGGCTGGCCGTTGGCAAACACGGCAAGCTTGCTGGCCTCGATTCGCCCGAGAGCATAATACCAAAGCAGATAGCCGACAATGGAAGTGCCTATCCCAAGATAAAGAACGCCGAACCAATCGTGTGCCGTTAGAGCATTGGCGTGCACGCGCGCAAGCGAATGAACTTCAAACGGCAGCAAGTACATTGTCCCCAAGAGTCCGGAGACGGAAGTAGCTTTGATCGCTCCGTACTTCAAAACAGCCGGTTTGCCAAGCACGGTGAACAACGACCAGAGAATCACGGCAACGAAAATGATAAGGTTGCCCGTAAGCGTTGAGGAGGAGAACGAGACCCCTCGTTCGAAAATGACGATCGCCACACCACTGAACGCCAGCGCTATCCCCAGAGTTTTCTGCATCGTCATCTTTTCCTTCAAGACGAATCGAGAGATGATGAGCACGCACACCGGCGTTGCGCCATACAGAAGCGCAGCGTTGGCAGCAGTAGTGAAATGCAGTCCATACAAATAGAGCAACTGGTTCAGCATACCAAAGACGCCAAGCACGGACAATCGAAGGAAATCTCTTCGTTCGATGGCCAGCGAAATATTGCGAAGTCTCATGAGCAGAAGAGAACCAACGCCTGATACCAAACCTCGGAGAAGCGTCAACGTATGCGCCTCAAAATCGTTCGTTACCGACTTTGCAACGATGTGCGTTCCGCTCGCAACAAGAATCTGGATCAGCAAGACAACGTAGACATTCATGG
>JACRFF010000321.1 GCA_016218005.1 Ignavibacteriales bacterium | reverse complement strand
TGACTAATTTTCCATTCATCCAGATTTTATCAACTTTTTTCACCGGCATAACGTCGTCCTTCGGTGTGCTCGTTCAACAATTGTGCTTTGGTTAGATTGGTGTTTCGTACAACCGATAGCGCTTAGTGATTTTCCCCTGCATAACTTCAGCAGCACGGTTCATGGCAACGTTGTCTTCAAGAATCCAACTGGCTTCGCCGTACTCGTAGCCAAGCGCCTTGGCCCGTTGTGCCGTTTCATAAAACAATACGCCTGCGGCGCCCGAACTCCGGTATTCCGGAAGAACGCCGAGAACAATAATGCGCACCAAGTTGATATGCTTCTTTTTGGTGAACAAGTGGTAAAGTCCGGGCAAGACGTGGCCACCGCGATTGAACTTGAGCGCCACATTGATATCCGGGAGCGACAACGCAAAACCAATCGTTCTGCCTTCTTTTTCCGCAAAGAGCACGAGGTCGGGAACCACGATGGGCTTGAGATCGGCAGCGAGAGCATCGATCTCTGCATCCGTCATTGGAACCGCTCCCCAATTTTTTTCCCACGCTTTGTTGTAAACCTCCTTGATGCGTCCTACCTCTTCGCTGAAGCGCTTCATATCCAAACTGCGGAAGACGAGATTCTGTCTCTTCTTCACGATATCATTCGCGCGTTCGAGTTTATCCGTATAGACCGTTTTTTGGCTGAGAAAATAGGCGTACAGGTCTTTTTCCTTTTTGAAGCCGTAGGCTTCAATGAGCTTCATATAGTATGGGGGATTGTACGTCATGAGGATTGTCGGATGTTCCGTAAAGCCATCGACAAGCAGACCATATTCATCGTTGACGGAAGGATTTGCCGGTCCGCGCATTGACGTCATGCCGCGTTGCTTGAGAAACGCTCGTGCGGTATCGAAGAGCGCCTTGGCAACCGCTTGGTCATTGATACACTCGAAAAATCCAAAGAACCCGACTTTGTCTTGATGCTCTTTGTTGTGGTTGTGGTTCACGATGGCGGCAATACGACCGACCATCACTCCGTCTTGTTCGGCAATAAAGAATTCTGAATCCGCGTGCGTGTAGAAGGGATTTTTTTTTCGATCCATCAGCTTCTGCCGGTCCATAATCAAAGGGGGAACCCAGTAAGGGTCTCCTTTATACACCTTCCACAGGAACTTGATGAATCGGAGCGTGTCTTCTTTCGTTGTTATAGGACGAACCGTTATTTCGCTCATGCCAACCCTTCGCTTTTGAAAAAGAATTCTTTCTGTGAGGAGTAATAAAAAAAGCCGCAGCGGCTCTCCCACAGCGGCTTTGCGTTCCAAAGCTTATGTGTAAATCAAGACCATAATAATTAGTTGATTACATTCATGCTCTTGCCGACCGACGCAAAGATGTCGAGAATTTTATCGAGATGCTCATCTTTGTGCGTCGCCATATAGCTGGTGCGCAGCATTTCCATCCCTGGCGGCACGCCTGGCCGGATAAAGGCATTGACAAACACCCCTGCATCAAACAACGCACGCCACATCATCAACACTTTGTCGGTATCTCCGATGATAACCGGCACCACGGCAGAATCGTGCTCACCAACGTGATATCCCATTGCCTTCAGACCGGCTCGCATTTTGCGGGCATTTCGCATAAGGTTTTCCACCCGCCAAGGCTCCTTCTCCAAGATATCCAACGCTGCTAAGGCTGCCGCCACCGACGCCGGTGTGGGACTTGCGCTGAATATGAGTGCAGGCGCGTGATGCTTGAGATAGTTGATAACCACTCGCTCTCCAACGACAAAACCGCCCAAGCTTGCAAACGTTTTGCTGAACGTACCAAACGTCATATCCGTCTCTTTGACGAGATTGAAATGGCTGGCAGTTCCACGGCCGCCTTTGCCAATCACGCCAACGGCGTGCGCATCATCAATTAAGACCCGCGCATTGTGTTGGTGCGCTACTCTGACGAGGTTCGGAAGGTCAACGATTTCACCGGACGTGCTGAACACACCGTCAGTCACGATCAGTTTGGGCGCATCCTTCGGCAGACCTTTCAGTACGCTTTCGAGATGTTTTGTGTCGTTGTGCTTATATCGCAATACCGCTTGACTGCCATCCTTCACATACGAGGCCATGCCGGCGGCAACAAGTGTTCCTGCAACGATGCTGGCGTGATTATCTTTGTCCGAGATGACATATTCGCCGCGGCCGGTGATCACCGGAACAATTCCCTGTCCCGTTTGATAACCGGTGCTGAAGAGCAAGCAATCTTCTTTGCCCATGAATTTTGCAAGGCGCTCTTCGAGTTCGACGTGGAGATCAAGCGTGCCCGTAAGATAGCGCGAGCCGGAACAACCGGTTCCATATTTCTCGACTGCCTTGATTGCCGCTTCCTTCACTCGCGGATCTGCGGTGAGACCGAGATAATTGTTTGAGCCAGCCATCACGATACGACGGCCTTCGATCTTAACGACCGGACCTTCACTTTCTTGGATGGCGTGAAAGTACGGATACACACCAGCCGCTTTGACATCGTCGGCACGAGTAAAGGCCTTGCACTTTTCAAAAAGATCCAATGAAAGCTCCTCGGATAGTGAAGAGGTGTGGAAGTGTGCTGCTTTGCGTGTCCAATTTTTTTTTAATATACTTCAATAAGCACGGAAAGTCAACGCGATTCCCATACCTATCGAGGTGTTCCGATCAGCAAAGTGCTTATCACCGGCGGCACTGGATTCATTGGCAGTCATACCGCCGAACAATTCCTTCAGCGCGGTTTTCAAGTTCGATGTCTTGTCCGCCCGAATCGCAAGTCTCTCGGATGGCTGCGCT
>JACRFF010000320.1 GCA_016218005.1 Ignavibacteriales bacterium | reverse complement strand
CCTCGTCTTCGCAGTTTCAGCAAGCCGCGCACGTGGCTGGCAATGGACTGCTGAGCGAGAGCGATGTAGCGTTGAGGATTTCGCTTTCGGAGCGTGAGCGCTTCCTTGAACGCCATTCCGGCGGGCACGTAGCCGTTCAGCGTATCGTGCGCAGAAGTCTGGTCGGTAGCGATATCGGGCAGAAATTTTCCCGAGGCAATCTGCGGAATAATTTCAGCCGCGTTGCCCAACAATCCGACCGAGAGCGGAAGTTTTTTTTCCTTCGCGGCGCGAATTTGCGTCAGCGCATCCTCGAGGTCGTCGGTCATCGTATCGAGGTAGCGCGTCTTGATCCGCTTTCGGATGTGCGCTTGGTCGACTTCGACAACCAAACAAGCGGCGCCGTTCATCGTTGCGGCTAATGGCTGGGCGCCCCCCATGCCGCCGAGACCTGCCGTCAGCAGAAATTTTCCTGCAAGCGAACCGTGGAAGTGTTTCTGCGCGGCAGCGGCAAACGTTTCATACGTTCCTTGCAAAATTCCCTGCGTGCCAATGTAGATCCAACTGCCGGCCGTCATCTGCCCGAACATGGTCAGCCCAAGCGCTTCGAGTCGGCGGAACTCATCCCACGTTGCCCACTTGGGCACCAGCATCGAGTTGCTGATCAACACGCGCGGCGCGTTCTCGTGCGTTCTGAAAACACCAACCGGTTTGCCGGATTGAACGAGGAGGGTTTCGTCGTTGTCGAGGTTTTTCAGCGAGCGTACGATGGCGTCGAAGCACTCCCAATTGCGTGCCGCTTTGCCCGTGCCGCCGTACACGATAAGGTCCTGCGGCTTCTCTGCCACGTCGGGGTCGAGATTGTTCATCAACATCCGCAGCGCCGCTTCTTGAATCCAGCCTTTGCAGGCTCGCTTCGATCCCTGCGCCGCACGAATAATACGATTCGAGTGCGAAGTTGTCTTAGTCATGGAATATCTTAGCGCTGATGTTTGATTGACGCCCTACATCTTGACGGCGATACACGCAATCTCGACGCGCGCATTTTTTGGCAGGTTCGCTGCCTCGATCGTTGCACGAGCAGGATATTTCCCCTCCTGAAAGAATCCGCCGTAGATCAGATTCATCTTGGGAAAATCCTTGATGTCCTTCAAGTAAACGGTGCAGGAAACGACGCTGGAGGAATCGCAACCGGCTTGTTTCAGGATGTTGAGTAAGTTCAGCAGCGCCTGCCGCGTCTGGCCTTCGATGCTGTCGCTCACCAACTCTAATTTCTGATTGATGCCGATCTGGCCGGAGACAAAAAGAAGGTTGCCGACTTGCACGCCGGGCGAATAGGGTCCAACCACTTGCGCATTGGTGATGTACGCGCGTTTGGTGGATTCTTCGCGCATCAACTGGCGAATCTGATCGTCGGTTTTTCCGCAACCGGTCAGAAGAAAAGCGAGCACGACGAACAAACTTGATTTCATACGACCCCCGAGCGTGAGCGGTTTCATAATTTGTATCCGATCGTGCGAAGAAACTCTTTGCGCGTCTTGACGTCGGCGTCGGTTTCGATACCCTTTGTCTTCATGCCATCAACGACGCCGAGAATGCCGCGTCCTTGTTCCGTTTCTGCCACGAACACCTCAACCGGATTAGCCGTGGCGCAAAAAATATAGCAGACTTCGGGCAGCTGTTTGATGGCGTTCAGAATGTTGATGGGAAAGCCGCGCTCCATGAACAAGATAAACGAATGTCCGCACGAAAGCGCCATGCCGTTCTTCTTGGCAAGCTGGATCATGCCGTCATCGTTGCCGGTGCAGCGCAACAACGCCGGGCCGGACGATTCGCAAAACGCCAACCCGAATTTCATCTGAGGATGTGTCTGCACTACTGCTTCGTGAATGTCTTCGACCGTTTTGATGAAATGCGATTGGCCGAGAATGAAGTTGATGTCCTCGGGCTTTTCGATCTTGACTGTCAGCAGTTCCATGCGATGTCCTTTCAGTCAACGTGCATCAAATGGTTGGCAGGTTGAAGCCACTTCAGGAATCCCCGCCCTTTCTGGAGCGGAACCACGGCCTCAACGCACGCGAGCGTTGCTTTTTCAAACTCGACCTTGAATTCCCTATCGCCGGAAACCAACACCGACACGAGTTCGCTCATCATTGGCTCGTGCCCGATAAGCATCACCGAGTCGCTGCGGGATCCGTTCACGTGTTCCAGCAGTGATGTGATTCGTGCACCAGGCACAAGTAATTCGGTGGCCGAGTAGCGCGCGTCGGGGAAGAGCACGCGCAGCGGTTCGGCCGTTTCCTTTGCACGCACCAAAGGGCTGGAAAAAATTGCGTCTAATTGAATTTGCTGGCGAGCGCAAAACGCGCCGACTGCTTTGGCCTGCCGCTTGCCAAGTTCCGAAAGTGACCGTTCGCTGTCGTGCGGATGATGAGAAGAAACTGCCTCGCCGTGTCGGAGAAGATAAATCAGCATGGGTGAGATTGCGGCTGGCGGTGTTACAGGCCGTCAGTCTTTTTTCAGGTTGTATTGCTGAATCTTGGTGTACAACGTCTTGAGACTAATCCCAAGAACCTGAGCGGCAGTGCTCTTGTTCCAGTTCAATGCTTTCAACACGCCGTCGATGTGATGCCGTTCGACTTCTTTCATCGCAATGACGCTGCCGATTTGAATGCTGCCAGAGGTTGGATGCGTCATCGGGCGAAGACCTATCGGCAAGGCAAGGTCTTCCACGCGAATCAAATTGTCTTGGCATAGAATGGCGGCGCGCTCGATGACGTTTTCCAATTCGCGCACATTGCCCGGCCAATCATATTGGACGAGCAAGTCCAACGCCCGCGCATCGATCATTTTCAGTTCCTTCGTCCGCACGTTCTTCTTCAAGAAATGGTCGACGAGCAGCGGAATATCTTCTTTGCGGTCTTTCAGCGGCGGAATATCCAGCGTGATGACGTTGATGCGATACATCAGGTCTTCGCGGAAACGCTTTCGGTCAACTTCCTCGCGCAGATTTCGGTTCGTGGCGGAAATAATGCGCACCTCGGCGTGAAGATTCTTGTTTCCTCCCACGCGACGGTATTCGCCGGTTTGGAGGAAGCGCAATAATTTTGGCTGAACCATCAGGTTGATCTCGCCGATCTCATCGAGAAAGAGCGTGCCTCCGTCGGCAAGCTCGACGATTCCCTGCTTCTGCTGATGAGCGTCGGTGAAGGATCCCTTCTCGTGGCCGAACAATTCGCTCTCGATCAAGTTCTCCGGAATGGAGGCGCAATTCAACGCCACAAACTGCTGATCGTTTCGATTGCTGTTCTTGTGGATGAAGTGCGCGATGAGTTCTTTGCCCGTGCCGCTCGGTCCCTGCACCAACACGGCGGAATCGGTCGGCGAGACTTTGGCGGCAACGCCGAGCAGGTCGAGCATGGCCTTGCTGTTTCCAATGATCTCATCCGACATCGCGTGCTGCGAAAGCGCATTCTTCAAGATTTTGTTTTCGAGAAGAAGTTTCTTGCGTTCCAGCGCCCGTTCAATAAGTGTGAACAGTTCCGACGTTGAATACGGTTTGGTGACGTAGTTGTAGGCGCCGAGTTGCATGCATTCCACGGCGATGCGCACGTCGCTGACGCCCGTCAGCATGATGACTTGGGTGTCGAGATAATGGTCTTTGATGAAACGAAGAACTTCAATGCCGTCGACGCGAGGCATTTTGACGTCGAGCAGAACGAGGTCGAATTGTTTTGTTTGGAGGATGTTGATGGCGGCGACGCCGTCGCCCGCTGCTTCGACGTGAAATCCTTCGCCTTCCAGAGCCGACTGCAAGACGGAAAGAAATGTCTCATCATCGTCAACCGTGAGGATGCTGATTACGTTGCTTGCCACCGCATCACCTCAACGGACGGGAAGCGCAAAATAGAATGTTGCACCCTTGCCAGGCTCGGACTCGACCCAAACCTTGCCATTGTGTGCTTCGATAATGCGCTGGCAAATGATCAGACCGAGGCCGGTAGACTTTTTTGAGTCCTCCTTTTTAGAAGCGACAAGGTCGCGATAGCGGTCGAAGATCAACGGCAGTTGCTCTTTGGGGATGCCGGGCCCGCTGTTGAACACCGAAACCATCACATGCTCTTGCGGTTGCTGGCCTTCTTCAAGCACGAGCGCCACCTTTCGCACCTGAACCACAATGGCTCCTTGCGCCGGCGTGTATTGCAATGCGTTCGAGAGGAAATTGTTTATCACTTGCTCAATTTTTTCGGAGTCGTACTCCAACGCGGGCAAGTCCGGCTCAGTGTGAAAATCCAGCGTAATTTTGTTGGATTGGATGGGAACACGATACCCCTGCGCCGCATGTTGGGCGGTAGACGCAAGACTTCCAAACCCTCGATTCAATCGAACGCGTCCGCCTTCTAACTTCGTCAAATCCATCATGTCGCTCAGCAGCATAATGACTTTGTCGATTGAGGTGGTCATATAACCAAGAAGCTCGGTTTGATGATCGCCTAGCGGTCCGGCCATGCCCTTCAGCAGGTAACCGATACTTTGTTTGAGTCCGGCAATGGGGTTGTGAAGGTCGTACAGCAAGCGGGATGTATGCTCGGATTGGAGCCGGCGAATACGGTCTTCGGCATCGCGTTTCTTGATGAGCGAGCGCATCTGCGGAACCAATTGATCCATGTCAATCGGCTTGGTGAGATACTCCTTGGCGCCGAGTTTCATTGCTTCAACCGCCATACTGACATCGCTCATGCCGGTAGCCATTACTACTTCCGTTTGCGGGGAATTCTTTTTGATGTAGCGAAGCACTTCCAATCCATTTGCCCCCGGCATTTTGATATCCAGCAAAGCGATGTCGAAGTCTCGACCTTGCACCTTTTTGATGGCCTCGAGGCCGTCGGGAGCTTGGTCTACGTCGAAGCCTTCATCCGATAGCCACGCGGCGATGGTGGTTCGCAGCGGGTCTTCGTCATCGGCAATGAGTATGGAGATCTTTTCTTCTTCCATATCGCAGTCGTTGTGGTGGCTTGGTTGCCTTTCCGGTCGCTTTGCGGAAAGGCGGGTACAACGCCCCGTGTTGTGTATGCGAGTATAAATAGATTCACTCCGAAAGTCAACGGAATTGTCGGTAGAACGGAGGCACGGTTGCTTCTCGCAGCATCTCGGCGTACATTATCGAAGCAGAACACGATAGCTACCCCGACCAGATGAAACCCTACATACTTGACGGCTACCAATTTTCTATCCTCAAGTTGAATGATGTTGCCCAACGCCGCGCCGCGGTCTCTCTTTCTCATCAAGCCAAGAAGCAAATCCTCCGCTCTCGTGCCGTGGTCGAACGATGGGTAGAACGGGGTGAAATCGTCTACGGCGTCACGACGG
>JACRFF010000033.1 GCA_016218005.1 Ignavibacteriales bacterium | reverse complement strand
GTTGGCAACATCCGTGCTGCTTCCCCACATTTCGTTGAACTCCGTCGTGTACGCGTTCGCCAGCGCTTTATCCTGAATCTCGACTACGTTCTGCGCATCATTGCCGTCGCCGGGGTCGGTCGCATTCCACGACCCCATCCACACCCAATCGTCAGTGTCGGATGTTGTGTCCCGGTTGTCAATCACCACAAATTTGTTGTGCATCAGTCCGGCCCCCGCGTTGATGGGGTCGAACGCATCAAAGATGACGCTGGTTCCCAATGTACCCCACGGCAAAGTGCCTTTGTTGTCGTTCTCTCCGATCACTCTCAGTTTCACTCCACGGCTTTGCGCCGAGACCAGCGCACTTGCAATGTTCGAACCGACTGTACCGCTTAAGCTGTACAGCGCCGCGTCGATCGAATACATTGCCGCACTGATGCGACTGACAAGTTTAGCAGAGATGCTCACCGTGCGTGCGCTGTCTCCGCGCGCAAGCACATTGTTGACGCTCTTGTTGAAATACACGTTCATCTGTCCCGTGCTCGTCTTCGATGCTGTCGAAACAATAAGATTCTGTGTCAGCGTGGTGCCGCCAGTACTTGCAGAGCCAAGCTGGATATTGTAAATCGTCGCGGATTTCAGTCCGGT
The DNA here is from genome assembly GCA_016218005.1 of Ignavibacteriales bacterium. Taxonomy (GTDB): domain Bacteria; phylum Bacteroidota; class Ignavibacteria; order UBA10030; family UBA10030; genus JACRFF01. The sequence continues at coordinate 3,367 of JACRFF010000033.1, read as the reverse complement.
GAGCGCGAGCGTGTGATTCAAAACTTTGTTCGTGTCGGTTGCGGTCGAGCCGTACGCCGTGGTGGTGCCGTAGTTGGCGGTCGAGGTTCCAGCAACATCGGTCGTCCACGTGAAGGTCAACCCGGTAGAATTGATGGAAGTCAGAACCGGCTGAGAGGTGAATCGCGGTCCGTTCCCCTCGAGCACAATGTCATCCACCGAGCGCGGCTGAATCTGGTAGCTTGTTCCAAACTGTCCGAGCACACCGACAACATCGAACGCGCCGGACGGAGTGGGAAGATTGGCAAGATTGGTGCGTGCACTGATGCGAACTTGAATCGTATCGGTACCAGCGGTAAGATTGTAGTTCGTTCCAGAGCCTGTCACGTTCCACGCCGTCGTATTCACCGAACCAATGTTGTTGATGCGGATGAGCCGGCTTTCGTACTGCTCCACTCCGGCTTGCGGCTGGCTCTTGATCTGTGGAATCGTGACGACCGTCGTATCGAACGAAATCCCTTCTCCCATTTTCTGTAGAATTGAACACGGCGTGAGTTCATACAGTTCGTTGAATGGCGCCACCTTGCCGAGCACGATGATGTCGTCGCCACGCTGCGTCACGAGCGCCACGGATGAATCGTACAACGCCACGCCCCCCGTTGCATCTTGCATAAAAGCCGGTCCGTTCGGAGCGGTGGCGGCAGTGAACTCGTTCGACACCGTTACGACGCCGCGCGTTACCACCCACTTGCCGAGCAACGCGGGAATGCCGTTCCCTAATTTTACTTTGACCTGAGCAACTGTTCGTGGTGTGCCGTACACCAAAGTCTTTGGTAGATTCTGTATGGAACCAAATGTCGTTCCATTTGTGCTTGTCCGAACGTCAATGGCAATTTCGTCCGTACTATCAACCGAGACGACACCCGAAATTGTTACCACAATGCTATCCGCTGCCGAAAGGGCAAAATTGGTCATGGTCGTTGTGTCGCCGGATTGAGATTTCAAAATTGTGGCAGGTTGGACAGAAATGTTTGACGAAGTCCACGTGAAGATGCCGGGCTTGATAAACCGAACACCCCGCAGCGTGTCATTCGGAGTTTTGATGATAAGTGTAAGCGTCGTTGGTTGATCGAATTTCCACTGAGCCGGAGCAACGACGGCTGAACCAACGGTGCTCGGCAACACCTGATAGGGGTTGATTTCGATCTTGCTGGAAGAGTTTTGCGGATTAGCGTTTGCCGAGGTGTTCTCGAAAAAATCGTTCGAGTTGTTGTTCGAATCCCATGCGTTGCCTAATGTGTCTGGCGCCGTTACCAGCAATCCGCTCTTCCGCTCAAACGATTTCTTATCGGAAGACGTGCTGGATGGTTTGAATGATGTTCCTTCAGCAGAGATCAGAGGCGTCGTAGCTTGATCCCACCCAAACGCATCTATTACAGCCGCACCGTCGCGCAACTGCACACACGACCTTGTACCAGAATTGGCTAAGTTTTTGCTTGCGGGGAAAGCCACATCAGCACCAACAACACCGCCATCGCCAATCAGCAAGAAACCGTATGCTTTGATGGTCTTGCCGGCGAGGGAAATTTGCCATTCAGCGGCATTTGTGCCGCTTGTGTTTCCTGAGATGATCTGCACATTCGCGCCAAATGTAACGTCCGTTTGCAGCGGATTGTAAAGTTCGATGTACTCACCAGTGTTGTACACACTAGAAGCACCTGCCATCGGCCCCACTTCACTGATCACCGCATGATTTGCTGCTTGGCCCATTGCCTGTAGCGCAAGCAGCGAAAGAATCGCAACCACAACATAGAATCTTCTCACAACGTTTCTCCTTTGTATTAATCTTATTCAGTGATGTTACGCAAACGATTAAAATGCGACAACAATTCTCTTGCATCATCATGAACCTTCTTTCTTTCCGAGAAAGAAAGAAGCAAAGAAATCTTTTCGAAATCGCAACGCACGTGATGGTTTCCTTCGCTCAAGCCATCGATTTCAGCTTTTTCACGCATTCACCGCACATGCTGAAATCCCCGCCTGCCTACAGCACAGGCTTGAGCGATGGCGGACAGGGAAACGCGCACCATCACTTCCCGATGCTGTAGCCCCGGCGATTTCGACGGCTTTCGCACAACAGCAAATCAAATGGAATTTTCAGTCGAAAAACCGATTTCGCGTAACATGAGTTATTCAATAAAAACTATTTTTGAGATGGCTGCTAATACAAAAACATCGGCTTGCCGAGCAAGTGGGCAACCTTCGGGCGGTACCGTTCTGCGTCGTACAATTCGATGACGTCCACCGTTTTCTTTCCGGACGTGATAACCTCGATGGGCACGGTCGTGTAGCGGCCATCGCGGAGCGCCACCATTCTGCCGAATTCTTTTTTCAGCGCAAGGTCGGTTGCGAGATTCGCATAGCTGATGGCGACCATGCGGTCTAACGCATCCGGCTCACCACTCCGCATCAAATACGCCAACTGCTGATACACGGTATGCACGCCGAGAATTTTTCTCAGCGCCGCTTCCGTGACCGCACCGATGCCTCCCAATTTGCGATGGCCGTACGCATCCTCTTCGCCATACTCGACCACCTGCCCGCCGAGGAGATGCGCTCCTTCGGAGATGGTCATCAACGCATAGTGGCTGGGATTGTTCTTCTTGTCCTCCAACAACAGCTTTGCCAACTTCTCGACGTCGAATGGAACTTCCGAAATGATGGCGCGATCCACGCCGGCAAGATAGGCGGTGATAAGAGAAGTCTCGCCGGAGTTGCGCCCGAACAATTCCACCACCGCGATGCGCTCGTGCGACCCTGCCACCGTGCGGAGCGCCGTGATGAAATCCACACTGCGCGTTACTGCCGTCGAAAACCCGATGCAGTAGTCGGTGCCGTTGACATCGTTGTCCATCGTCTTCGGAATGGAAATGACGGGAAATCCCTCCTTGTGCAACCGGGAAGCATAGCTCTGCGTGTCGTCGCCGCCGATGCTGATGATGCAATCGAGGCCGAGATGCTCGATCACCTTCAACACGTGGGGGGTGAAGTCGTTCCGCGCGTCTCTATCCATCTTCTCGTGGTCGGACGATCTCAAAAACTCCGGGATGTCATCTTTCTTCACTTTGCCGGGATTGGTTCGCGATGTGTGAAGAAACGTTCCCCCCGACCGGTCAATGGTGCGCGTGTTCGTCTTGTTCAACCGAACGTACCACTGCCCCTCGTTGTCGGTTGCATTGATGTCGTAGTTCAGCAGTCCGCCCCAGCCGCGCCGGATGCCAATGACCTCTGCTCCGGCTTCGGAAGCGCGATAGACGGACGCCTTGATGCATGGATTCAAACCGGGAACGTCGCCGCCGCCGGTTAAGATGCCGATTCTCATGATTCG
>JACRFF010000318.1 GCA_016218005.1 Ignavibacteriales bacterium | reverse complement strand
TTTCGACGCGGGCAAGGAGTTCCTTCAGCACATCGAATGCATCGAACATCACATCCATCCTGTGCCGGGTGACTTCCAATTCTCCTTTGCGGATCTTGTTCAGCACATCTTCGAATACGTGAGCTAACTCGGTCATTTGATCGAGTCCGAGGAATCCGGAGGTCCCTTTCACCGTATGAACGGCACGGAAGATCCTGTTATGCAGCTCTTTGTCTGCGGGATCCTTCTCGAGTTTGAGCAGGTCCGGACCGAGTTTCTCGGAGATCTCGTTCGTTTCGACGATGAAGCTGTCGAGCAACTCAGCCATTTCTCCTTCGAACTGTGAAAATGATTGGGAACTCATATGCTACCTTCTTTGGGTGTTGTGAGACTTCTTTCCATTTGCGGCAGAGAGCAGGCCGAGAGAATCCTCTCTCCTGACCGTTCAATTGCTTTGCTGAGCGAACTGTGCGATGATATCATCCGCATCTGCCTGGCGGGATTCATCCTTCACATATTGTGCATCCGCATCGAATGCCTTCTTCACGGGATCGAGCGGTTCTTCAACGACATCACGCCCTTCATATTGACCGACCACATAACTCAATTGGGTCCGGACCGATTCGATCTGATGACGCACGCTTTCGATCTGCTGCGACGTGATATCCTGCACCTGCAGAGCCATCGCGATGTTCATCGACAGAGAATGGATCTCACCGAGTTCTGCGGTGAGTTCATCCAGTGTTGTTGAGTGCAAAGTAAGATCGGTGATCGTTTTCCAATCCGTTTCAAAATCGGGGAATTGTGCTTTTTGTTCAGCGGTCACATTATCCAGAAGCCACGAAAGCCGACCGATGCTTGCCATCTTTGCTTCGTGATCATTCTTGATCTCTTTCAATTTTGACTGGACGTGTTCCACGCGGCGTCCGATATCATCCAGAAGATTCAGGATCTCCATCGTCGCGCTCTCCGTTGCCTGCGTTACGGTCGAGAGTTGTTCTGTAGCTTTGGGGATCTTGCTGGATGAATTCTCGACGGCATTCTTGATATTGTCGAGTACCGGCATCAGGGACCGGAGCATATCGAGTAATTGGCGCATTCCGGCCTTGTTCTCGCCGTTCGGATTAAAATCCATAAAATCGACTTGCTGTA
>JACRFF010000317.1 GCA_016218005.1 Ignavibacteriales bacterium | reverse complement strand
CCAGAAAACACCGATCATCCTACACAGAAGCCTGAGAAACTCTTGGCAAAAATCATTCTTGCAAGTTCACGTCCGGGGGATTTTGTCTTCGACCCTTTTTCCGGATCTGGAACAACTGCCGTTGTGGCAACGAAGCTGCGCCGGCATTTCCTTGGCATCGAACTCGACGAAACGTACACCTGCCTTGCACTAAAGCGGCTTCGCCTTGCCGAAACCGACAATTCCATTCAAGGATACTCCGATGGAGTATTCTGGGAAAGAAACACGCTTCAAGACCAGAGTGAGTCCAAGCGGTCGAAAACTCAACCATCCGATAACACAATTTCTCTATTTCACGAAAGTGATCACTCCAAATGAGCAAGAGTCAGATTTTTTACACCGACGCGTACAAGAAAATCGAAAACGATATTGTCCGCTTTATCAATTCTCATAAAGACTTTATGTCCGAAGCAACGGTTTCGAGTACCCGTGCTGCCGGCGATGCCATTCAAGGGATTCTCGCTGATAACTTTGATGATTTACTCGGCGACCTTTGCGGTACGTATTCTGCCGAGTTTGCTCGTAGGGCAATGGCAGACATTGCCTTTACCGACAAGGATGGTTTCTACAACGTCGTCGATGTTAATACCCATCGACTTGATACTCATTTCAATATGCCCAACCTCACTTCGGTTGAGCGGCTCACACGTTTCTATGAAGACGACAACAATTACTTTGTTGTCTTGACGGTGGCTTATACAGTCAAAGGCACGAAGGTTAAGGTTGAGAAGGTCCATTTTGTCCCCATCGAATTTCTTTCTTGGGAATGCCTCACAATTGGCGCACTTGGGTGGGGCCAAATTCAGATTGCCAATTCAAACAACTTTATCGTGTCGCCGAGATATTCTCGAAAGAAGTAGATGCTAGAGTTTTGCGATGTAATGCTCGAGTTCTATCCTAAAGAAATCACAAAGATTGACAAGCGTATCAAGCACTTCCAAAAAGTCAAGAAGGTTTGGGAGAAGAAAGACAAATGATGGGTTGCATTGGCATATAACGGGGCATAGCCCGCAGCCCCGTTATGCGTCATGTTCACCTGCTTAGATAGTATTTCAGTCGCTCGAAAAGAAATCGGTATGGAACTCGCTTCTCGATCAGGCACGTTGAGCCGAATTATTGCCGCGACAATTGTTTGCGTAGTTGTCGTGTTCTCCGGTTGCGTTTCTTCCCGGTCGCTCATTGAAGGCATGGCAAAAACGCCTCATCACGCCGCCCAAGATTCGCAACGATATGCTTCGATGAATTCTTTCCAGCAGGATTTCCTCTACCTCAGTGAAACGCTCAGGGAAACTCACCCTGAACCGTACGCAGCATGGGGCAAAGAGAATTTCGACGCAGAACAACACCGGCTTCTCGAATCGTTTGCCGCTGAGACAAGCCGCGTAGTGTTTGAACGGTCTCTTCAGTCATTCCTCTCCCATCTGCGAGATGGTCACACAGGCGTGCAGACCCCTTGGACGGGGGGCAAACTCGAGTATCCCGCGTCGTTCTTCTGGATCAATGACACGCTCATCCTTGCATCTGTTGGGCGCGAATGGGAATCCTCCAAAGGAGTCCTTTCGGACATCCCTTCGGGAGAAGACACGACCCTCATCGGCTCCAGAGTGCTGAGTTTCAACGGTTTTCCTGCCGACGAAGTGTTCACACGGTTTACGCGGTTCATTACGTACGGAAATGTCTACGAGGCAAGGAGAACTCTGAAATATTATTTCGTCTTTCCGACCTTCTACCGGGATGCAGGTATTATCGCCTCCGACACGCTCGAATTGACACTGCTTGCGCGTGATGGAACGACGCACACACACCGCATGCTGCCGCTGCAGCAACCCAAGCGTATTGCTCCCTACAAATCGCATCCGGTCACCGAAAAAGTCAACCGACCGTTTAAGTATACTATCCTCAAGAAAGAAAATGCTTGTTACCTCCAATGGAACACGATGGTGGATCTTCGCATGGTCCGACTTCTTTCCTTCCCTACGAATCTCCTTGTCTATCCGGTCGCGTGGTATATGGGCATCGGGTATTTCGAGAACTTCCTCAAGGAT
>JACRFF010000319.1 GCA_016218005.1 Ignavibacteriales bacterium | reverse complement strand
GTACCCCACCCAACGGGTGGGGTATATCACGGTCTGCATCCGACTATTTCAACAACAGCATCTTCTTTGTTTCCACAAAGTCGACCGTTGTCAAGCGATACACGTAAACCCCGCTGGCTTGGCCAGAGGCGTCCCAAGTGAAGGTGTAGGTACCTGCCTCTAGCTTGTGATCTATCAGTGTGGTCACCAGTTGACCGAGGGCGTTGAGAATGTCAAGCTTGGCATACCCTGCTTGCGGCAAAGCAAAGCTGATTGTCGTAGCCGGGTTGAACGGGTTGGGGTAATTCTGCGATAGAGTGTACTCAGTCGGCACAGTGACAACGGCCACACTACCGATCTGTGGCGTGATTGATCTGTGCTCGGCATCGGCCAATGTCGCCGTCAGAATCTTCCACTCGCCGTTGAATTCCAGCAGGGGAGTGTTACCGGGAGAAACAGACTGTTTACCCGTAGGGTCGATCAGGCCGACATGTAACACTCCGTCCTTCCTGCCTGAGTACATTTTGATGCCGTTTGAAATTAGGTTGGTCGGCTGTTCACCCGCTGGACCAAACAATTCGAGCTGAATGCCCTTGACTTCGCGCGGAGCGTTGAGCGAGATAATCGTTCTTCCATCGAAGAGTGACGACGAAACAGAAAAGTTGTTGTCTAATTGTGATGCGGACGGTCGAGCCGTAGTTGAAAGTGGGCACTGTAGGGCCGCAAAGGAGACGTACAAATAGTCAACCAGCGCTGTCAGGTCGGAAATATCTTGTCCCCCGTCATGGGTTACATCAGCCGCACTTTGTAAACAGCAAGGTGTAAAGCTGACATAGAGGAAGTTTACGAGGCAAGTCAGATCAGATATGTCGACCCCACCTGAATTGTCAACATCTCCCGGCTCAAACCCCTTCACCTTTGTTGAGTCGCCATTCCTATCAAAATCCGGATAAAATGTCGCAAAAAGCGTATCAGTGAAAGCTGTTCTCCGCGATGGAAAGGCCGACTGGGCCGTGTCCCAGTGAATGTACTTGTCGAGCCTGCAAAGACGCGAGCTCGCGCATTGAATGTTAAATAGGGTAGCAGTATCAGCTGGTAATCGGAGACCTGAAGTATTAGTCATATACACAATGACATATGCTGAATCGGTGCCAAGATAGTGTGTGGCGGTGTCCACATCCCAGACACTTGTAGTGAGACCGGCCGCGCTTATGCCTTTGAAGGTGACTCCACTCGGTACCTTAAACGTAACAACACCGCCCTTGGCGGGCTTGCTCAAGCTAACTTTGACCGGTTGCAGGGCGGCTCCGGAGTCACAGGGGGCAAGAGAAACTGATGGAAAGAAGAGTTCGTTCCTATCGAGTGTGGTCACCTGAATATAATCCAAGTCGCAAACAGCGTCCCAAGGCTGGGAAAAGCGTAGTCTCACAATCTCGCTTGGAATTGACCAGCTCTTGGTCACGATCGACGTAAACGACGTATCTTCGTCCCGTTGAGCAAACAATTCGCCGCCGTCCGCGCGGATAATCGCCCTTACAGTTAACCACTGATTCTCATTTGTGGGCCCCATCGTATGCACGCCTGTCCAGGCATCAAGGAAATGCCAGCCATATAGCGACGGCGGTGAACTCGGAAGATAAGTAATGACACCGCTTTCAATGTCCGTCGGTCCCCAAAAGAGGTTGAGATTTGGAAAAGTGTAGTTGAACCCTCCGCTAACCAGTCTCGCGCGCCACTTCACGACAATCGGCAACTGAAAAGTTCCGTATTTGTCCGCGAAATCATTATAGTAGTACGGTCCATCCGCGGCGATGTGGAGCCACCCGTTTGTCACATCTACGTAGACTGACCCACCACTTCGCGACCAGCTTCCAGAAGCTATGACATCGCTGTCAAAATCCTCCCTGAAGGACTGCGCATTCGCCAACTGCCACGTCATGCACGTTGTAACAACAACGAACACCATTCTGAGCAATTGTTTCATGATACTCCTCCTATCCTTTCGTTGTGTCCACTAAACCGGGGGAGGGTCACATGGCCTGTGATAATCGCAACCGAGATTCAAGAATTTTGAACACACCGCTCCCCGAGCCAGTGATGATACGATAGTTCATTATGCCAATCACCGGTTGAAATGTCAAGGATATTCTACAAAAGCCGTACCGAAGCTCATGGTGACTATGAGGGTGGGTTGCGTCAAGCCGGAAGGCACGACGCCACAATTGCTTGTGCGCGGCACACGGCCTGAGGTTGTCCCACAAGATGCCAAATGTGTTGTGTCGGTTCCTGCGTCACCTCCACCGGAGGTGACGTGTGAACCGACACTTCTTGGAACTCAACAAGTTGAATGGCGGCGGGTCT
>JACRFF010000314.1 GCA_016218005.1 Ignavibacteriales bacterium | reverse complement strand
CAACGGCGTTCACTTTCTCCAGCGCAATCGGTACGCACGGTCCGTTTGACATAAACTCTACCAACCCCTCAAAGAACGGTCGGCCTTTGTGAACTGCATAGAATCCTTCCGCCTCGGCTCTGGTAAGACGCAACTGTTTCAAGCCGAGAATTTTGAAACCGGCTTTCTGAATTCGATTGATCACTTCACCTTGCAATCCTTTGCGTACGCAATCGGGCTTCAGGATTGCTAATGTTCGTTCAACTGCCATTGAGCTGCCTTTCTCCTATTTTTTCTTCCTGACTGTTTTCTTGGATGCGCCCGCCTGCAGGGTTCGTGTGCGCTGTTTGGATTTCTTGCCTGTCTCCTTGGGAGCGGACTTATCACTCCGAACCTTGACCAGCAATCCTCGTTTCTTCAACAGCTTCTCCATCGTTTCGCCAAGCAACGCCGGCGATTCCGCCACGGCAATACCGGCGGCCTTCAGTACACGAATTTTTTCATCGGCAGTTCCCTTGCCGCCTGAGATGATCGCGCCTGCGTGTCCCATCCGCCGACCCGGAGGCGCGGTGCGACCAGCAATAAATCCGACCACCGGCTTCTTCACACTCTTCTTGATGTACTCAGCCGCCTCCTCTTCTGCGGTTCCGCCGATTTCGCCAATCATCATGATGGCATCCGTGTTCTTATCGGCGTTGAAGAGTTTGATCGCATCAATGAATCGCGTCCCGATAACCGGGTCGCCGCCGATACCAACGCAGGTCGATTGACCAAGGCCTCGTTCCGTCAGTTGATGGACGGCCTCATACGTCAAAGTTCCGCTGCGTGATACGAGTCCGACCCGACCCGACTTGTGGATGAAGCCGGGCATGATTCCCAGTTTGCATTCACCCGGCGTGATGACGCCCGGACAATTCGGCCCAACCATTCGCACGCCTTTGCGAGCGAGATGGTTATAGACGCGCACCATCTCTGCCGCAGGAATTCCTTCGGTAATAACCACGACGAGTTTGACGCCGGCATCAGCCGCTTCCATCGCCGCATCGGCAGCAGCAGCCGCCGGCACAAAAATGATCGAAGTGTCGGCATGTGTTTTTGCAACTGCCTCAGCCACCGTATTGAACACCGGCACAGGTTTCGTGAGTTGATCCTTCTCGTTTCCGCCGTATGCCGTACCGCCCTTTCCCGGCGTTACACCGGCGACAATTTTTGTTCCGTACTCAAGCATCTGTTTGGTGTGAAATGTTCCTTCTCCACCCGTGATGCCTTGAACGACCACTTTGGTATTTTTGTTGACGAGGATGCTCATAAGAAATTCTGTTCGATGGTTTAGAAGTTCGAGGAACGCAACGAGAATTATGGGAAAACGTGGAATGCCTTCGAAAAGATTGGCTCGGCTTCTTCAGCACGTACGTGCCCGTATCCAACGGCATACACGACGACAATGACATTCTCCTGCTGGGGGACAACTACGGCTTGGAGTCTTTTTTGTCTTCCAACTGTTTGGCTTCTTTTT
>JACRFF010000316.1 GCA_016218005.1 Ignavibacteriales bacterium | reverse complement strand
CCACGGAGCCGGAGGAAAACTTCGGCGTCGTACAGGAATTTCTTGCTCAGCATCCGGAATTTTTGCTCGAGCCGGCTGCCGCCTTTGTCGATGCATCGTTTGTGCATCCACAAGGGTATGTGGAAACCCTTCCTCATCGGCACGGCATAGATGGTTCCTTTGCCGTCCGGCTTGTCAAGCGCGCGTAGCATACCTTTTGCCTTCAGCATTTTTCTTCTATATTAGCATCGCTTGAAAATTGAATCATAGCCGATGCTTGACGCCAGCTTCGATTTCGTTATCTCGCCGCCACAATTGTTGGAGGACCTATGCGCTCTGTAGCTATTCTTAGTGCCCTGTGTGTGTTCGTCCTTTTCGTTCGTCTTGCCAGTTCACGCTCAACCGTTGCCGATCATTCGCCGTTGGTCTCCACGTTTTCCATCGTTGCAGTGGACATGAATAATGGCGACGTGGGGGTTGCCGTGCAATCGAAGTTTCCCAACGTTCGTCCGGTCGTGCCGTGGGCGGAAGCCGGCGTTGGTGCAGTTGCGACCCAGTCGTTTGCAAACGTCAGCTTTGGCCCCAAAGGGCTGACGCTGATGCGGAATGGCGCAACGGCGGAAGAAGCGCTCCGAATCCTGATTGCCAACGATACCGCGCGGCATTCTCGGCAAGTAGGAATGGTGGATGCAAAGGGAAATTCCGCAAGTTGGACGGGTAACGAATGTTTCGATTGGGCAGGTGGCATTGCAGGTGAATCGCGCGGCGGCCGTGGCGTCGTCATTGCCGGAAAAGGATTTGCGGCGCAAGGAAACATTCTCGTCGGAAAAGAAACGGTTGAAGCTCTTGCATCAACATTTATGAACACGAAAGGGTCGCTTGCCGATCGTTTGGTGGCGGCCATCGTTGCCGGAGGCAAAGCAGGCGGCGACCGGCGGGGCGAAGAATCCGCGGCACTGTTAGTGAAGCGCAAAGGCGCCGGATATGACGGCACATCGGATGATTACATCGATATCAGCATCTATGATCATCCGACGCCGCTGAAAGAACTCGAACGGCTTTACAAACTCCATACGCTCTACTTCTTCCGCAGCGAAGAAAAAAATCTCATCACCATCGATGCCGCACTGTGTCGCGAGCTTCAGGCGATCTTGAAAGATAAAGCGTACAAGCATCAGGAGTTTTATTCCGGTCTCGTCAACGGCGTGTTTGATGCGGCGACGCTGAAATCGTTGAACGACTTTCTCGGCTGGGAAAACTATGACGTGCGCATCCGGCAGGATGATAAGATTGACAAAGAAGTACTGGAAGACATTCGGAAGAACTATGCCGAATGGAAAACAAAACGAAAGTGAAACGCAGGAAGCAAGCGTTCAATTGAGAGGACGCATCCCGAATCTTGTCAATTGTTGGCGAATGGCTGAATGTTGAGAATTCAAAACTGGTAACTCATGTTACGCAAGAAAGTAAAAGCTGACTTCCCCTTGGTCCCCTCCTTGGCAAGGAGGGGAAAGATAACGCTCAACCACCTATTTTGTCCCCCTTTTGAAGGGGGACGCGTGGTGCTGAAGCGCCACGCAGGGGGTCATATTGTTTTTCCTTGAGCAAGAGATGCAAAAGTATCGGTTGTGCGTAACATCAGTTACTCATATACCCGAAAGGAGCGTTTTTTCCCTTGTTCCCACGCTCTGCGTGGGAACACTATTCTTCATTGATGAATTTCCTCGTTCCCACGGAGACCGTGGGAACGAGGAATACCTGCTTCTCGCTCGCCTCTTGCCTCGTCTCCGAGTCGCCCGCCTTGCCGCGTCCGCCTCGGCGAGCCGAAGGCCCGCTTCGCCCGCGAAGCGAGGCGAGCGAGACGGGAGGCAGGGAGCGGGCATAATACAGGTCTTTGTCCCTCTGCGTAACATCAACCGGTAACTCCTATGGAACTCAAACAACTTCTCACGGCCGAGCTTGCTCGTATGGAAGAATCCCAAACGTACAAGTACGAGACGGCGTTGCAATCCTCGCAAGGCGGAGTTGTAAAGGTCGGCGGCAAAGAAGTCGTCATGCTTGCTTCCAACAATTATCTAGGAATGTCGAATCATCCGGTCGTGCGCAAAGCCGCCATTGAAGGGATCAAAAAGTACGGCTACGGCGTCGCGGCGGCTCGGTTTCTCTGCGGCACGCAAACCATTCATCAGGAGTTGGAAAAAAAGATTTCCAGATTTCTCAGGACCGAAGACACGATTCTGTTCTCGTCAACATTTGCGGCAAACGTCGGATTTTTTTCAGCCCTGACCAACGAAAAGCTGGGCGTGGAGAATTACAAAGACGTTATTTACAGCGACCGACTCAATCACGCCAGCATCATCGATGGTCAGAGGCTCTGTCGTTCTGAAACGACCGACAAGAAAGTCTACAACCACAACGACGCAGAGCACCTTGCGCAGCTTCTGGAGGAAGATAAGAACAAAGAGTACCGGCTTCGCATGATTGCTACCGACGGTGTCTTCAGCATGGAAGGAGACAAAGCGCCGCTGCCACGGCTGATCGAACTTGCGCGAACCTACAACGCGGTACTTTTTGTGGATGATTGCCACGGCATCGGCGTGGTGGGCAAGACGGGACGCGGCGTTGCGGAAGAACAAGGTGTGCTTGGTAAAATTGATGTGCTGGTGGGAACGCTTGGCAAAGCGATTGGCGGTGCGTCGGGGGGATACATCAGCGGCTCCAAAGAAATGATCGCGTATCTCCGACAGAAAGCCCGGACGTATGTGTTCTCCAACTCGCTTCCTCCTTCGATTGTTACCGCCACCAGCGCAGCATTCGACCTCTTGATGAAAGACAAGTCCATTGTGAAGCGACTCCACGACAACACCGAGTACTTCCGAAAAGAGGTCAAGGCATTAGGATTCAAGATTCTTGAAGGCAATCATCCCATCGTACCGGTGATGTTGGGT
>JACRFF010000315.1 GCA_016218005.1 Ignavibacteriales bacterium | reverse complement strand
GTGGAACGCATCGTGCAGGAAGTGCTGAGGTCGGTATCCGGTTTCAACGTCAAGATTCGGATGTGGAAGAATGCGGAGAAGTTCGACATGGCCTTCGAGACCGACCTCGATAATATCATTACCGATCGAACCAAGAAGGTGGTGGGGGCTGAAATCGCAAAGATTCAGAACGAAATTCGTAATAAAGTGAACGCGAAGATTACCGAAAAGCGCGCTGAAGCCGAGAAGCTTTTCAACGAGAAAAAAGTGGAGGTTCAAAAACGCATCGCCGAATATCAAACCCAGCTTAACGATAAAGTCGCAATGGCGGAAGCAAAGAAGAAAGAGGTCGAGAAGCGCATTGAGGAGGAGAAGAATAAGAAAACCGACGACCTGAAGAAGAAAGCGGAAGGCGCACTGAAAGGAATTTTCAAGCGATAACCGTGCCGGTGCCTGTACCAATCAAAAGGGCGAGCCCTTTGCATTTGTGTGGATTGTATATGCGGTTGCATTACGTCCACTTCTGCAGTTCAATGATGTTGCCGTCGGGGTCGGCAACGTACACGAACGTCAGCAATCCAACCCCTTCGATCTGATGATCGACCAACTCTCCCACCATCGAGCCGCCGTGCCGGACAACCTTTGCGGCCATCCCGCCGACGTCGTCCACGCGAAATGCGATGTGGCCGAAACCTTTTCGGTTGGCGATAGACCGTTCGGTTTCCATCACGGAAACATATTCAAAGATCTCAAGCGTTGGTCCATCCTGGCCGTACCCCGGCAGCTGAAGGTGCACACCTTTGAGATGCGTGTTCCTCACGCCCGTTCCTTTCTCCAACCAATCGCCGTGAAGGTCGCGCTCCGGGGGAACCGGTGCGCAACCGAACACCTCAACATAGAACTTCGCCAGCCGGCGCCAGTCCTGAGTGACGATATTGGTATGTCCGAACTGAATCAGCATTCTTCGTTTTTTACTGAAGCGATTTGACTTTCTCTTCCGCCTTTTTGCGCTTCGTTTCATCTCTTTCCAACGAAGCATATCGTTGGTACGTTTCGCGCGCTTCCTTCTTTTTGCCTTGGTGCTCGTACACCTGCGCCAACTGCTCGACGGCGGAGATGAAATTGTTGTCGAGCGACAGCGCCTTCGTCAGGTCGGTTTCCGCTTTGTCGTACTCGTTCTTCTTGATCAGCGCTTCTGCGCGGCTATCGTAGGCATCGGCAGTGTCAGGTTTGAGTTCGACGTATTTGTCGAAGGCCGTTACGGCCTCGTCGTTCTTTGCTCGCCGCAGGCAGAAATATCCATAATTTTTCCAGACGCGCCAATCTTTCGGATGTGCGGTTGTATAGCTTCGATATTCTTTTTCGGCGTCATCGAATTTTTTTTCGCGCTCAAGGATTTGCACTTTCAGGCGTGCGCCTTGGAACTCATCCAACGACCGGACGATCTCCACTTCTTTCCACGCTCGCTCCATGTCGCCGCCGATAATGCCGGGAGCTTGCCAGAGGTATTGCGTCAGCCCGATGTGCGCGCCGACGTGTCTGGGGTTCAACTGCACAGCTTTTTCAAACGCCGTCTTCACTTTAGGAGCAACGATCATCTTTTTGATTATGCCGGCCTTTTGCGCCTTGAGTCCGTACGCCTGACCGAGCGTGAATTGATAGTCTGCGTTGTTGGGGTTCAGTTCAACGGCGCGCTCCATGTGGTCAACGGCCTCGTCTTCATCCTGCAACGCACGCCGAAGGTAGACCTGCGCCAGCCGGTAATGAGCTTCGGCATTTTTGTCGTCGCTCTTTAAGATTTCGTCAAAGATTTTTTTTGCTTCTGCGTCGTTGCCGCTCCACAGCCGCAAGACGCCTTCTTCAAGGCGGCTCTGCTGAGCGGGCACGACTACAACGGCAACAAGACAGACCGCCGCAATTCGGGCGATTCGGACAAGCGGGATTTTCATACATCCTCCTTTGTGTCGATAATTGGCTGGGTTTCATCATCGGTGTTTGTATACGGCAATCGCGAACAAAAAGTTGGGGGGCGCACCTCAAAAGCGCAAACGGCGGGCTGTCGCCCGTTCACTTCTTCTTTTTCGTTGCCCTCTTCTCCGCCTTGGATTTTTTCTTTGCCGCTTTCTTCGCACCCTTCGTGATTTCCTCGCCTCCTTTGCCGTTGCTCTCTCCGCCGTTGCCGAGGTTTTCTGATTGCTGTTTGTTGAGGTGATTCTCTTCCTCGGCAGCCGACACAACCGCAACCACATCGACAACCTTGTCTCCTTCCTGCAACCGGATGAGCCGAACGCCTTGCGTGTTGCGGCCGGCAACGCGAATTTCTTTTGCGCCTTGACGAATCACCATGCCGTTCGTTGTTACCACGACGACGTCATCCATGTCGGTTACTTCCTTTATCGCCACCATCGCGCCGGTCTTATCGGAAATCTTCACCGTGCGGATTCCCTTGCCGCCGCGGTGGCTGGTGCGATACTCTCCCTCTTCGCTGCGCTTGCCGAACCCTTTCTCGGTCGCAACAAGAATCGTCGTCCCTTTCTTTTTCAGCGTCACCACGCCCACCACGCTGTCGCCTTTGCCAAGCTTGATGCTGCGAACGCCGGCGGCCGAGCGCCCCATAGCGCGGATTTCTTCTTCGTGGAAACGAATCGCCATGCCGTTCTTCGTTCCGACAATGATGTCGCACGTGCCGTCGGTGAGGCGCGCCTCTTTTAGCGAATCGCCCTCTTTCATATTCGCCGCCACGATGCCGCCGCGCCGCGGATTGCTGAACTCGGAGAGCAACACTTTCTTCGCCACGCCGTGTGCCGAGACCATCAACACAAACTGTTTGTCGTCGAATCCTTTCACCGCCACGTACGCCGCAATGTTTTCGCCCGGCTCTTTGGCAATGAGATTATTGATCGACTTTCCTTTCGTCGCGCGTCCCCCCTCGGGAATCTCAAACACCTTCAGCCAGTAGACGCGCCCTTTGTCGGTGAAGATCAGCATATAGTGGTGCGTGCTGGCAATGAACATGTGTTCCATAAAATCGTCTTCGCGTGTTGCCGCGCCGGTAACGCCGCGACCGCCGCGCGACTGCTTGCGGTAGCCGGAGACGGGAAATCGCTTCACGAATCCGCCGTGCGAGATCGTAATGACGACCTCTTCCTCGGCGATCATATCTTCAATGCTGAACTCTTCCGCCTTGTAGACGACCTCCGTGCGCCGCTCGTCGCCATACTTCGTTTTCAACTCCAACAACTCTTCTTCGATTAGCTTCATCTGAAGTTGTTTGTTCTTCAGAATCGCTTTCAGTCTTTCGATCAGCTTGATGG
>JACRFF010000037.1 GCA_016218005.1 Ignavibacteriales bacterium | reverse complement strand
GATCTCCGGCTCCGGACCGTCCCTCTTCGCAGTGACCTCGTCTGTCCGGTCTGCACACACCGTGGCCAGAGCGATGGAGAGAACCTTTGCTCGTGCGGCAGGAATCAAGTGTGATATGTACATTTCCCGCATCAATCGGGAAGGCGCCAAAGTACTCTGGACGAAGAACGCATGAAGTTCATCAGTACGAACGGCAACGCTTCGAGGGCGACATTCCGGGAAGCAGTCTTCAGCGGTTTGGCTCCCGATGGAGGATTGTACGTTCCCGAACAGTTACCTTCGTTGCCGAGAGACGTTCTTGACACGCTCGCGTCAGAGACGCTTCATTCAATTGGAGAACGAATCGCTTCGCTCTTCATCGATGACATTCCCACAGCCGAGCTACCGAGAATTGTCGAGAAGTCTTGGACATTTCCCATTCCACTCATTCATCTGAACGACAATCTGTTTCTTCTCGAACTATTCCACGGCCCCACGCTGGCGTTCAAAGATGTTGGTGCACGATTTCTGGCGCACGCACTCTCGTACTACCTGGAACAAGCACACCAGAAGATCACTCTTGTTGTCGCGACATCGGGTGATACAGGCAGTGCGGTGGCGCATGGATTCTTTGAGGTGCCGCACGTAACCGTGTACGTCCTGTATCCATCCGGCAAGATCAGCAGATTGCAGGAACAACAAATGACGACGCTGGGGAGGAACATTCGTGCTCTTGAGGTGGATGGAACATTCGACGACTGTCAGCGATTAGTCAAGCAAGCTCTGAGTGATGCAGATGTGTTGCGTGCCCACAATCTGACGACGGCCAATTCGATCAACATCGGCAGATTGATTCCGCAAGTCGTCTACTACGGTTGGGCAATCGCTCAGTGGCAGAAACAATTGTCCATCGAGGGTCGAGCATCGAGCAATCCTGCCGCGCCGACGTTTGTCGTTCCAAGCGGCAACTTTGGCAACCTGACGGCGGCACTCTATGCACAGGCGATTGGGATTCCTATGCACTCGGTTGTTGCGGCCACGAATGCCAACGACGTTGTTCCGGACTATCTGCGAACGGGAGTGCTCACGACACGCGCTTCGATTCAAACGCTTTCCAATGCGATGGATGTCGGCAACCCGAGCAATCTAGCGAGAGTGCAGGCACTGTTCGGCGGTTCCATTGACGCCATCAGGCAGCACGTATCAGCCGATACGATTTCTGATGATGAGACCGTGGCGGAAATTCGCAGAACATACGATCGAACAGGAATCACTCTTGATCCGCATACGGCCGTAGGCGTGGCTGCTGCAAAGAAGATGAAATCCATGGAGCCGACCATCGTTGCGGCGACAGCACACCCGGGAAAATTCCCTGAGGTGATTGAGAGGGCTTTGGGATTTCAGATTCCTCTTCCACAACAACTTGAAGATGCGTTGCGTCGTCCGAAGCAAAGTACTCTGCTCTCCAACCGCTACGCTGATTTCAAGAAACTTCTGATAGGTTCACCGGAAGCCTGAAGTTACCTCAAAGCCTATTCCGCCGGCAAAATCTGAACTTGGTACGCCTGCGTCAGAAAAGAACGGCCTTCTTGTTCCCCCGATAGATGCAGAAAGGAGGAATAAGGCCACAAACCAAACGTTGCCCATCGGACAAAGAAATTTTTACGCGAGTGTCGGCAAATCTGTTGAATAAGAAAAACGGGTAGCTTCTGTTTGCTCCTCGTTCCTTTCTTCCGTATCTTTTTTGGTGGCGATTTGAACGATAGCTTGCCGCCACCGTAAACCCCGTTAGAAGCTCATTCACCCCGTTAGACAATTTGTCTAACGGGGTGTTCGCTAAAACCAAACTGCGCATTCATCGTCCGACGCCATAGTCCGGCTTTGGACGACGGCGTCCCCGCGGTCCCGACAAGTCGGGACGGGGCGTTCTGCTTCTAATGAGGTAAACAAGAGCTAAAGCGTCGTGCGGAATGAATGTTCGACCCCGGCGCATCTGTCTGCCACCTGCAGACCGTCGGGGTTTCTTGTTGGTGAGATGGAGAGTCCTTGAGTGTTGAGGTGTGAGTTTTGAGTCCCAAATCTTGAGAGAACCAATGCAAGACTATCATAACTTGAAAGTGTGGGAAAAGGCTCATCATCTGGCGCTCGATATCTACCGGGCGTCAAATGGATTCCCCAAGAACGAACTCTATGGAATCACTTCTCAACTGCGCCGTGCATGTGTTTCGGTTTCCGCAAATATTGTGGAGGGATGCGGAAGAAGGACACGAGCTGACTTCAAACGGTTTCTCACAATTTCCTTGGGTTCCACAAATGAGACAGAGTATTTTCTCTTGCTATCCAAGGACTTGGGCTTTGTCTCACCCGAGGTTCACGAGGAGCTTTCGCTACGAGTCATTGAGATCCGCAAAATGCTTCTATCCCTTATTGACAGGGTTGGAGCGAAACCATAAATTCCACTCTCGGCTCATAACTCAAAACTGATGACTTCGTTTCTCACACAGCTCAACGAAAAAATCATCGTTTTTGACGGTGCAACCGGAACGCATCTGCAGGGACAGAATCTCACGCCAGACGATTTTGGCGGAGAGCATCTTGCCGGATGTAACGAGTACCT
>JACRFF010000312.1 GCA_016218005.1 Ignavibacteriales bacterium | reverse complement strand
TGTCCCAGGGAGCGCAGGACGATATGACCGACGCTTGTCTGAATGGGGAAGGAGATCTCGGACATTCCCAGCGCTCCTGCGACCTTCCAGAGTTCCTGCGGATATAAGGATGAACGGGTGTAGAAGATGGAATCCGAATAGGATAACAGTCCTTTGGATGCATCGTTCCGGTATTGACCGATCGCTGCATCCCACTCCATTCCGCTGAGAACGGCGGTGCGGAAATCCGCCGCCGGCGTGACATTCCCGAAGATCACCACGGAAAGCCGGATGAGCGTTTCACGCAGCGTGAATTCTTCGCTGTGTTCTTGAAAATACGCGGCGACATCCTCCGTGCGGATCTCGTTCGTGGCGGAGGCATAGACCTCCCGCTCCAGCAGTTCGGCGATGCTCAGCTGTTTCTGTGCTTCGATCAATTTCTGCTGGATCGCATCCGAACCGTCAAGACCGCGAAACTGTGCTTCCTGGTATAACAGCTCGTTCGTGACCCACCGTTTGGCATATTGCCGGATCTCGTTCTGCGTCAGCGGCTGTGATGAAGAAGAATTCCCTTTGATCATCTCCACCGTCAATACGCGATCGTTCACTTTGGCCACAGGTGTTCCGTTCGGCTGCGTTTCCGTGCATCCGGCAGCGAGTCCGACGACCAGGCAAAAAAAGAAAAGAGGAAAGCGCCGAACGCTTTCCTCCTGTGTGGATTCTTTCATCATTACGGTTTTGGTGCTGCAGCCGCCGGCTGCGGGACGACGAACGTTTTTTCCAAAGCTTCTTTGACGATGACCACGGGATATTTTTTCTGAAGAGAAGCGTACCATTCATCGCCGACCCGTTTGGTCTCGAATTCCTGATATGCACCGGAGACTTCGGATTGTGCCTCTTCAAAGGTCTTTTCGCGGGCGCCATCCTTCTTCACTGCCTTCACGAAGGAGAAACCGCCGTCATTCGAGAAATACACCAGAGAATCGGCATCAGGACGGCTCCACGCCAGCTGTGTTACGGTGTTCGTGGATGCGACCTGCATTCCGAGCACTCCGCGTGTCTCCAGCGTGGTGCCGCGGGTGTTGAACCGTGCAGCGGCGGAATCGAAGCTGATCGGTGCGACTGCGATCTTCAGTGTATCGTACAGTGTTTTCTTTCCTTTTCCTTTGGTCTTCCGCGCAACGAGTGAATCCACCGTGTAACCCTTAATGGAACGGACGACAAGCTGAGCAACACTGTCGGAGGTAACGAAGATCTCCTGCGCATTCACGCGGTCCGGCCAGCGGTACGAATCTTTCCGTTCCGCGTGGAATTTGCGGAGCGCTGAATCGGACGGAATGACCTTGTTCCACACATTTTCCTGTTCCGCCTTAAAGAGAAGAATTCCTTCTTCGTATTCTTTCATCGTGCGGCTGAAGTCCGGAAATTTATCCTGCAGCTGCTGTGCGTGGTGTTCCGTCACCAGTCCGATACCGACCTTCTCGAGCATCAGATTGACGGTGTTCGGTGCATTCAGTGCAAGGTTCTTCAATTCCTGATTGTTCTTTGCCAGTTCGATCATCTCGTTCACGGAGACGCTCTTGCCGGCATACGTATAGATGGTCATCGAACGGACGGCGGATGATACGGTGCTGTCCCAGCCGGCATCGTTGGTCGTTTTCGATGTATCCACGGCGGCAGCGAATGCTTTTGCTGTTTCGTCGGACTGTTTGTAGGAATACAATCCGCGGATCTTGTTGACCATCGTGCTGTAATCATATTGGAAACGGTAATTCTGATATTCCGATTTCAACTGTTGTTCCAATTCTTTGAAGGGAGGGATCCCTTGTGCCTTGTCTCGTTTGATGATGTGAAGGCCGAACTGTGTCTTGATGATGCCGGAGATCTCACCGTCTTTCATCGTAAAGAGCGCCTCGTCGAACGCGCGCACTGTCCCTCAGCGTTCGATGAATCCCAGGTCGCCGCCGCGTTACGCACTGTAAGTATCGTCTGATGATTATTTGGCGCTCTCTGCAAAGATCATTCCCGCGTTCTGAGAATCGAGGATCGC
>JACRFF010000313.1 GCA_016218005.1 Ignavibacteriales bacterium | reverse complement strand
GCAGGAGGACTGGGTCTTCCGCGCAGTGGCGGGACGCGGCCAGAGAACGCAGAATATCTTCGCGGAGAATATGGCGTACTTCGCCAGCGCACGTCACGTGATGATCACTCCATCCAACACCAAAGCGCTGTACGGACTGAATCCCGAAACGGCGTCAAATTTCGGGTTCAATGTAACGCACTATTTCACGGTGGATTACCGTGACGCCACGATCGCGGTCGATCTCTATCGGACCGTCTTTGATAAACAAGTGGTCGTGGATCTTGATTCGAGTCCGCAGATGCTGCGATTGTACAATCTTATCGGGGAATCTTTTTCCAACAGCATTCAGGTCGAATTGAATATGCAGCCGATCGAAGGACTCGACACGCGCATTGCATACCGGTATTATGATGTGCAGCAGACGATCAACGGTATGCTCCGTCAGCGTCCGTTCGTCGCACAGCACCGCGCATTCATCAATTTCGGATATGCCGCGGAGCGCGAGGATGACGAGGCAGCACAGATGCTGTATGATCTTACCCTGCAGTGGTTCGGATCGAAACGGCTTCCGGAGACGTCAACAAATCCTGCTGCATTCCGTGCACGGCGCACTTCTCCGGATTTTGTCGTCGTCAACACTCAGATCACCCGCTCCTTCTCTTCAGCATTCGATCTCTATCTCGGTGCGGAGAACCTTCTGAATTTCAGGCAGGACCGGCCGATCATCGACGCAGCGGACCCGAACGGGAACTATTTCGATGCGGCGCTCATTTGGGGACCGGTATACGGACGGACGGTGTATATGGGGCTGCGGTGGCGGTTATAGAAAAGCGGAAACACATAGAAACAGAGAAGAGCAATATAATGTAGGGGCGGACGCAAGTCCGTTCAAAGAACAAAAGCAAACCACATAACCAAAGAGAATACAGAGTAGATCAATATAATGTAGGGGCGGACGGTTCGTCATACATAACAGACACCTCGGCAAAAATAAAAAACACCTTCCCGGTTTTCAAAACCAGGTAGGTGTTTTTGTATTGTTTCCTCTGTGTTCTCTGTGGCTAAAAATCACTACGACAGATACAACGCACTGTCCATCGTGGCGATGATCAGTTTCATATCCAGCGGTTTGGGAAAGAATTTCTGTACACCGAGACGGATACCGGCACGGATGATCTTATCATCGTTCAACGATGACATAAAAAAGAACGGTATCCGTTTGAAGTTCGGCAGTTCCTGCAGTTTCTTGAAGAAAGCAAATCCGTTCGCCGAACGGTCATCGAAGAGGATCTCGCTGATGATCAGATCCGGAGAACGGCGGACCATTGCGCTCAATGCATCCTCCACGTAGTGGGCGACGATGGCATCATAATTCCTCTTTTTCAGTTCCGCCATTATCACCGAGAGACATTCCATATCACTGTCCACCAGCAGCACCGTTCCCCTGCTCTTCCTCGTCCTTTTCGCCACTTCGATCTTCGCTTCAATGG
>JACRFF010000311.1 GCA_016218005.1 Ignavibacteriales bacterium | reverse complement strand
TTTTTCCGCTAACAATCGGGCGCTGACATCTGTCATGCCGCCCGCACCCCACGGGACGACAAGGGTAATAGGCTTACTGGGATATTTTTCGGCGGCCGATAAGGGACCCCCCAAAGAGCAACCAAGAACAACAGCCAATAAAATAAGCAGACCCTTTCTCATCTTAAACCTCCTTTATGATGGGTGTAAAAAATGGAAATGAGCTAACCCCCGAACGCAGTTGTCCTCTGGATTTTAGCACGAAAAGGCCTGAACTCAACCCTTAATCCGCAATCAAATTTTTCAAGGTCAAAATAAGGGTCAATCCATCTCCTCAGCGCTATGTCATGAAAGGAGTTTGGCCTTTTTGTCCTGATAGACAATCTTGCCGTCCAGAATGGTCACGACAACCTTAAGGTTCTTTATGGCCTCTGGTTCCGGCCGAACTTCATAAAGGTTCTGCTCCCATACAGCCAGATCGGCTAATTTCCCTTCTTCAATGGAGCCTTTCTTATTCTCCTCAAAAGCAGCATAGGCCGCCGCGTAAGTATGCGCCCTGAGCGCTTCTTTCATGGTGACGGCCTCGGAGGGAACCAGGGATTTTCCACTCCGAGTCTTCCGCGTCACCGCCCCGAGGAATGCCCAGAAAGGCTCAAATACCATGGTGGCGGGAACATCGGAACTAAAGGCTACAGGGATCCCTCGATTCAAAAAGGATTTTATCGGGATGGTTCGATTGGCGATGGCCTCCCCCATAGAACTCCGGAATCCATCTCCATAAAGATGGATCCAGGAAGGCTGCACACTGGCCACAATTCCCAGCTTTTGCATTCGGTCCAGATTCCTTTCGGTCGGGAAATTGGCATGTTCGAACCGGTGTCTCCGCCGCGAAGAAAAAGGGGCGGTGAAGGCTTTTTCTATAGCATTCAGGCAGATGTCCATGCCTTCATCCCCGACTACATGAATCGCAATCTGCCACCCGGTCTCATGGAGGATTTTTACGATCTGATTCAATTCCTCTGGCCGGTGGAGGGGAAAAACCCGTCTACTTCCTGGTTGACTCTTATCATACATTAAGGCCGTTCCGGCAGCCGGACCTCCATCGATAGCCAGTTTCCAACCCCCAAAGGTGCACATGGGAGAGTGAAGATGGGGATGTCGGGCAGCCTTTTGCCGAGCCCTCTGGAGAGAATCGACGTATTCCAGGATGTAAAGCCGTACCGGAAGGATCTGCTTCTCGGCCATCTGCTCGTAGATTTTCGTATGCCGGCGAAGATAGACAATCACATCTTGCACACTCGTAATCCCATGAGACAAAAAAAGGTTAGCCGCATAGCGGACCGCCTCTTCATATTCCTCCACTGAAGGCTTGGGAATCTTCCGCCGCACGAGATCTTCGGCCGGATATTGCATCAGGCGACCTGTGGGCTCCCCCGTCTTTTCATCTTTCTCGATCCTACCTCCATAAGGTTGAGGCGTGAGTCTATTCACCTCGCCGAGCTTGAGCGCCAGGTTGTTTACCACGCTGTATTGTCCGCTGGCATGAGGCAGATACACAGGGTGCTTGGGGCTCACCTCATCCAATTCCCATCGGGTTGGACTGTCTTTAATCATCAGGAGGAACCCCTGGCAGCCATAAATCCACTCCCCCTCCGGCTTCGTCTTAGTCGCTTCTTTCACCACCCTTAAGAGGTCCTCCTTGGTCCTGACTTTTGGGGGTCGGATGTCCAGCCGGTACTTAATCTGCTCGCC
>JACRFF010000310.1 GCA_016218005.1 Ignavibacteriales bacterium | reverse complement strand
TGGAAATTATCGAGCTGCCCGGATATCTGGAACACGAAAAGAAAGAGATTGCGAAACGCCACATCGTGCCGAAGCAATTGAAAGAGCACGGGCTAGAATCAAAGAACGTCATCATTGATGATGGGGCAATCATCAGGATGATTCAAGAATACACGCGCGAGGCGGGCGTTCGGAATTTGGAACGCGAAATCGCGACCGTGTGCCGCAAAGTGGCGAAGGAATTAGTTCTGGCGAAACAAAAAAACGGCAAGCCAGAAAAAAAACCGGGGAAGAAACAAATTCACGTTGATGCAGAACGCGCAGCCAATTATCTTGGCGTGCAAAAATTCCGCAAGAAGGAAGCGGAACGGAAGCCGCGCGTCGGTTCGGCGACAGGTTTGGCGTGGACAAGCGTTGGCGGCGACATTCTCAACGTCGATGTTACGATCATGCGTGGCTCGGAGCGTTTGACGCTGACGGGTCAGCTTGGCGACGTCATGAAAGAATCGGCGCAAGCGGCGCTGAGCTACATTCGATCCAACGCGAAAAAATTTAGCATCGCCTCGGATTTCTACAAGGGAAAGGAGCTCCACATTCATCTTCCCGAAGGCGCAATTCCCAAAGATGGTCCTTCTGCCGGCGTAACGATGGCGATGGCGATCATTTCGGCGGCGAGCGGCAAACCGGCGCGTAACGACGTAGCGATGACGGGAGAAATCACCCTGCGCGGCAACGTTCTTCCCATCGGCGGATTGAACGAGAAACTGCTGGCCGCACAACGGAGCGGCATCAAGACGGTTCTGATTCCCAAAGAGAACGCCAAAGACCTGACGGAGATTCCTGATAAAGTGAAAGAGGGATTAAAGATTGTTGCGGTGGAGACAATCGAAGAAGCGGCAAAGATGGTGTTTGGAAAGAAGTGAGCTTTCAGACAAAGGAAATTTTTCTGGCTTCTGAGTTCTGACTTCCGTATTCTTGTCATGCAATAAACGTGGTTTTGGTTCACCCCTAACTTTTTTTGCTCTCACAGCCATGAGTTACCAAGTTACAGCCCGCAAATGGCGGCCGATGGTGTTTGAAGACGTTGTCGGTCAAGCGCACGTTACGGAAACACTCCGCAACGCGTTGAAGACCAACCGCGTGGCGCACGCGTACATCTTCAGCGGCACACGCGGCTGCGGCAAAACGACCACGGCGCGCATTCTCGCTCGTGCGCTGAACTGCCTCTCCCCCGCCGAACACAATCCGGACAACACTTGCGAGGTCTGTCAAGAGATCATCGCCGGGCGGGGAATGGACGTTATCGAAATCGATGGCGCCTCGAATCGCGGCGTGGAAGAAATCCGAAACTTACGTGAATCGGTGCGCTACACCCCGACGCGCGGCAAATTCAAAATTTACATCATCGACGAAGTCCACATGCTGACGAAGGAAGCATTCAACGCGCTTCTGAAAACGCTGGAAGAACCGCCGACACACGTCGTGTTCATCTTCGCAACGACCGAAATCCACAAAGTGCCGATGACGATTCTCTCTCGCTGCCAGCGTTTCGACTTCCGCCGCATCAGTATCGAGGAAATCACCACGCGCCTGCGGTTTATCGCAGCCAAAGAACAGGTTGAGATCGACGACAACGCGCTGATGGTCATTGCCAAGAAAGGCGACGGCTCGATGCGCGATGCGCAGAGCATTTTTGACCAAGTGCGCTCGTTCTGCGGCAACACGATCTCTGCCGCCGACGTGATGAAAGCGCTGAATGTTGTGGATCAAGAGTTGTACTTCCGTGTGAGCGACCTCTTTCTGGTGAAAGACGCGCGCGGCGGCATTCAGTTGATCGATGAGTTGCTCAAAAGCGGGTACGACCTTCGGGAATTCGTCGGCGGGCTTTCCGAACACTTGCGCAACTTGCTGGTGGTGAAGACGACCGATTCCGCCGCGTTGGTGGAAACGAGTGAACCGTTCAAGAAGCGCTATCAAACCGACGCGCAAAAATTTTCCGAGCAAGACCTTCTTCGGTTGCTCAAGCAAACGAACGACCTTGAGCAATCTATGCGGTGGGCGGCGCAGCCGCGGTACAAGTTAGAAGCCGCGCTCTTGCAGATGATCAAGATGGAAAAGTCGGTGGAGATCGGTTCGCTGCTTCAGCAGCTCGACACGCTGAAAAAAAAACTTGAGAACGGCTCGCTTGCCGTCCCGCCTACGATTGCAAATTCTCAGTCCGTTGCCCCGATGCGAGTTGTCGGAAGCGTGGGCGCCCGGCCGCTGAGCACCGCGTCGGCAATTCCCCTTTCGTCCTTTGTCAAATCACAATCCGCGGAACCGCTCCGCTTTGTCGGCGGGCGGACGGGCCTGGCAGCACCGACACAATCAGAAAGTTCATTATCCCTCATCGGACGCGGCGAGGTAGAGGCGCGCTGGGCGGAATTCGTGAGCGATATCGTGAAGGCGCGCGTGGTGGTCGGTTCGACGTTGAGCGAAAGCCAACTGCTTGATGCACAGAACGGCTACATCCGCGTTGCGTGTTCCAACGATTATCACCTTTCGCTGCTCAAGCGCAACAAAGAATTTCTTGCCGAATCGTTTCAGAAACTGACTGGCAGCCGCGTCGTGATCGAGCCGGTAATGTGCAGCGGAAATCATTCTCCCGACACCGCGGCATTGTCGGGATGGACAACGGCGTCGGCGAAGCCATCCGATGATAACCAACCGGAGTCGCACGCGCTGTTAGAGGTATTAAAGCGCGAACTGGGCGCGGAGAGAATCGAATAGCTCCGCACGCTTGATTCTGGATGCGATTTCTTCTACTTTGAATC
>JACRFF010000308.1 GCA_016218005.1 Ignavibacteriales bacterium | reverse complement strand
GGACGCCGGAAATTACCATTTCAACCATCTTTGTCGAAATCAATCAGTCGAAACTCCGCGAGAGCGGATTGAGCTTTTCTCTTTTCCGGGGAAAGGACCTGAACCTTGGATTTGAATTCCATGGGTCAGAAAATGTGGCGTCGCCGTTGTTTTCTGCAACGGTTCAACCCACAGATAAACGGCTTGCCGTCGATATCAACACAGCCCTCAGAATGATTGAATCGGAAAACTTGGGCAACGTGATCTCGCGTCCGCAAGTCATCGTTCGTGCAGGCCAAAGCGGCAGGGTGCAAGTAGGCCAAAAGTTTTCCATCCGGTCCAAAGATTTTTCCGGCAACACGATCGAGCAATTCTATGACGTGGGAACAATTCTCGTCGTTACGCCGACCGTGTTCAAAGTGAACGATGTAACGTTTATTGACCTTCGCACTCACGTGGAAAAGAGCAGCGTCGTTCCGGCGGCGTCAAGCACGATCATTACGACGGCAAACAACGACACGCGCATCTCCCTTCTCAATGGAGAAGAGTCGTATGTGGCGGGGTTATACTCCGACGAAGAATCCTCGGTTCGCGAAGGAGTTCCGTTCCTCAAGGATTTGCCTTGGTGGTTTTTCGGGTTGCGGTATTTGTTTGGGTACGATTCGCACGTCGTTACACGAAAAGAATTGTTGGTCATACTGAAAGCGGAGTTGCTGCCTCTTCTTATCGACCGTGCGCAGAATCAGGGCGTAACGAAGAGCGTTGAGCAGCAAAAGCGAGAGGAAATCCAGAAGGATATCGACAAGCGGAAGGCCTCGTTCAAACGCAACTAAAACCCGTGTGCGGTGTAGCTGGCATCACAGATTGTGTTGGTCAAAAAATGCAAGTTGTATTCGAGACAGGCAGGGTTGCCTGTCTCATTATTTCGTCAGAGAAGTCGCACAGTATGCAACGTAAGGTTTGGTGAAGGGAGAGTCCCATGAAAATCATTCAACGAAGTGCACCATGGATTTCCATCGGCGTGTTGCTGGCACAGATGGCGTGCCAGACCCCCACCGAAACGCCATCCCCGTCCACAGGCAAAGCCACGAAGGTTAGCGGTGTGGTTCTGCGTAGCGATAACGGCACAAAGGTGCCGACGGTTGTTGTTCGCGACATCAAAGGCGCTCCGTTTGACACCACAAAGGCCGACGGCTCGTTTCAATTGACGTACAATATTATAGGAAGTCTTTCGACCCAAATCGTTGCGCACCGGGATCTCTTTAGAGACGACACTGCTACCATTCGTTTGAGGGAAGGGGTGGATACCAGCGGCGTTACCTTGACGCTGAAAGCCGACAGCACCAGCCCCATTACGAATGTCTCGGGGCCGCCGGCTGTGATTGTTCTCGTGGGAATCGACATAGCGAACATCTCAATTCGGGGAACGGGAATGAACGAATCCGCGTTGCTGACGTTTGAAGTGCGCGATTCACTTGGAACACCCGTCGTCGGCACTCAACGAGCGACCGTCAAGTTCTCGATTCTTGGCGGACCGGGCGGCGGAGAATATGTTTTTCCGGCTGTCAGTCAGACAGAGCCATCCACGGGCAAAGTGTTCACACGCATTGCGAGCGGCACAAAGCCGGGTGTTCTCCAAGTCAACGCAACGACGCGCGGCGACTCGGTCAAATCGGGTCCGGTGCGTGTTTCGATTGCCAGCGGCTTGCCCGACAGCGCTCACTTCTCTATCAGCATGGAGAAGGTCAATATTCCCGGCGGAGTCTTCGATAATGTTCGCTCCAAGATTTTGGTGATCCTTGGTGATCGGTACGGCAATCCGGTTCAAGCCGGAACGGCGATCTACTTCAAAACGACGGGCGGCAGTATTCAGCCCTTCGGCACAACGGACAAAGACGGTATAGCAAGCGTAGACATTATCTCTGCCAATCCGCGCCCGATAGGCGGAATAGCCCTCATCACAGCACAGACGGTGGGCGATACATCGGTGAGAAGATCGGACAGTTTGGTCACTCGCACGATTCCCATTCTGTTCTCCGGAGCGCCGCGTATTTCCGCGCCGGCCTCTGCGGGTCTCATACAAGATAGCGGCAAGTACCAATTCAATTACAAAGTGTCAGATCTCAACGGCAATCCGTTGAGCGCTGGAACCAACATCAAGGTTTCTGTTGCCGGAGCCGGTTCGGGCGACATTGTGCTGACCGGCGATGTTGACCGTACATTGATCGATACGCGGGATACTAACTTTACGAATTATTCGGTACTGCTGACGGACAAGACGCGGGGAGGCGCCGGAGGGATTGTTGATATTTCGATTGACGTAACGAGTCCGAACGGAAATACATCATACAAATTTAGCGGCGTTCTGTTGAGCGTTAGCGGCGGCGGCACAGGCCCTGGTGGTGGCGTGGGCAAACCGTACGCCATCGAGGTCAACGGTACCCCCAACACCAAGCTCTCCGTGAATGAAAGCGGCGCACAGAGTTCGGCTGCTACGACGATTCAATTTGTGGTCAAGGATTCGCTTAACAATCCGATTATTGCCAACCCGTTGAACCCCAGCGCGGGTAAAGCGTACGTTTTGTTCTCGCTCGTTCCCTCGGGTGGATTAGGCGGCGAAGAATCGGTCTTTCCATCGGCTGATTCGACCAACGATTATGGACAGGTGCACGTGGTCTTCCGTTCCGGAACGAAAGCAGGTTTGGTGCGGTTAGTTGCAACGACGTTGGTGGCGGGCCGCCCGCCGATTACATCCGGCATCGACCTTACCATTTCCGGCGGCTTCCCGGATTCGAATCGCATCACGATGGGTTTAAGCCGGCAGAACATGCCGGGACTCGTCAGGGCAGGCACCATTGGAAGCGTTCAAAT
>JACRFF010000309.1 GCA_016218005.1 Ignavibacteriales bacterium | reverse complement strand
TGTAAAAACACACTTTTGTCACACTGAGCCTGCCTGTGCCGAAACGAAGCTTCGGCTTCGTGCCTGCACGCCTGCCTGTCCGGTAGGCAGGCCAAAGTGCATTTATGTTTCGGCACGCAGGCGTGCAGGCAGGCGAAGCGAGGTGTCCATTTCTAACGTGGATTCTTCACTTCGTTCAGAATGACTCGTAAAGAACTTGACTTTTTCCACGGTCTGCAAGGAGCGGAGCTTTCTAACGGGGTAAACTCACCGCATGAAAAAAGTTCTCATCATCACGTATTACTTTCCGCCGTCGGGCGGGCCAGGCGTTCAGCGCGTGCTGAAGTTCGCAAAGTATTTGCCGACCTTCGGCTGGCAGCCCGTGGTGTTGACAGTCGAGAACGGCGACTTTCCCGCGCGCGATGAATCACTGATGGCGGAAATTCCTTCAGAGGCAAAAGTCTATCGCACCAAAATCTTCGAGCCGTACTCGTGGTATCGCAAACTGACCGGCAAGCAGGCCAACGCGCCGGTGGACGTCGAAAACATTCCGCAGAAAGGAAAGAAAGGATCGTTGGCGGAATCGTTGGCGGAGTTTGTGCGCGGAACATTTTTCATTCCGGATGCGCGCATCGGCTGGCTGCCGACTGCCGTGCGTGCGGCCGCTGACATCATTCGGAAGGAAAAAATCGACGTGCTCTACTCCTCCTCGCCGCCCTATACGACCGCTATCATCGGCCGGACGCTGCAACGACGATTCCGGTTGCCGTGGATTGCCGGCTTTCGCGACCCGTGGACAGGATTCCTCACGTCGCCCGATCGATGGTTCCTCCCGAAGCTTGTGGACCGTTGGCTTGAACGCTCCGTCTTCGAGTCGGCGAACTTGGTTGAATGTGCGTGGGAGGGTATCGCCAAGGATTTCCAGTCCAAGTATCCGCACGTCAACCCGATGAAGTGCGCCTACCTGCCGAACGGATTCGATAGCGACGACTATCCATCTGTTTCTGCAACGCCCAACGACAAATTCACCGTCGTCTATACCGGCTCGATGTACGGGAAAAGAAATCCGCACACGTTTCTGCGCGCCGTTGAAGAAGCGGTGCGAGAAGGATTGGTCGAACTCGGCAGCATTCGGCTCAAGTTCATCGGCCGGTTTGGAACTGAGGTGAGGGCGATGTTCGAGGCCAGCGGCGTCAGGTCTTCCATTGAGACGGTCGAGTACATTCCGCACGCGGAAAGCGTGAAGGAACTTCTCCGTGCCGATGCGCTGCTGTTAGTGGTGGATGAAACAAAAGAAAGTACGGAGATTGTTCCCGGTAAAGTGTTCGAGTATCTCGGCGCGCAGCGTCCGATCATTGCGTTGGCAGAAGAGGGAGCGGCGGCGCGCATTCTGCGGGAGACGAATACAGGATTCGTTGCCGGCAATCATGACATTGGCGCAATCAAATCCGCGTTCGTTGAATGTTATAGGAACTTTCTCTACCATCATTCCAGTGTGAAGCCAAACGGAGAAGCCATCAAGAAGTACGAGCGGCGCCTCATTACGAAGCGCCTTGCTGAGCTTCTCGATTTTCTCTACGTGCAATACGAATCTCACCGATAGGTCGATTCCCATGAGCAAACAAACAAGAGAGCGAACCGCCGCTCGCCACGTTCGCGAGGAAACGCCGTTGATTCCGCTTCCCTACCAGCATCTTGCCGCGGTCGCGGTCATCATTCTTACGCTGGTTGTCTATTTTGCGCCCGTTGTCTTTGGCGGCAAAACGTTCCTTGCGCCGGATAATATTGCGTCGCACAGTTGGGATACGCTGTTGGAAGACGCCAAGAAGGAAGGCGTGTTCCCGTTGTGGAACCCGTACATCTTCTGCGGCATGCCCGGCTATGCAAGCCTCACGTTTGGCGGCGACCGCGCGTTTGATATTTCTGCGCTTGTCTTTGCTCGTGCGACCACACTGTTTTCGTACGCGTTGGGCGGTCAATCCGTTGCGTGGGTGGTTTTTTTCTATATCGTCTTTGCTCTTGGGATGTATCTTTTTACCGCCTCGAAAGTGAACAGCAAGGTTGCCGCACTGGTCGGGTCGCTTGGCGCAGCGTTTTCGATGTACATCATCATCTGGATCATGACCGGGCACAACACGAAGATTGCCGTCATGATGTTCTTCCCGTACATCCTGTTTGTGCTGGAACGATTGCGCACAAAAGCGGATTGGAAATTGGCGTTGCTGCTGATTCTTCTCATTCACTTTTCCTTCTTGCCCAGCCACGTGCAAATGATTTTCTATTCGTTTCTGGCGTACGGCGTCTATCTTCTTTTCTTCTTTGTTCGAGAAGTTATGACGAAAGGAGATTGGAAAGGCGTGGTGCGAACGGGAGCAATACTTGTGGCGGCGTCCGCGTTGGCATTTGCAATGGATGCGGACAAGTATCTTTCTGTGTGGGAATACAATCCGTATTCCATGCGCGGGTCGGCGCCGGTGGTGCCGACGATGCAAAAGGGAGAAATCAAAACGAAGGCGGGCGGATTGGATTATGACTACGCCACGAATTGGTCGCTGGGCGTTGGCGAAGTAGCGACGTTCTTTGTTCCATCGTGGTACGGTTTCGGAAGTTACACGTACTCCGGCCCGGAATTCGGCGGGCCGCAGCAACTGAATACGTACTTCGGTCCGCAACCCTTCACCGACGGCCCGCAATACATGGGCGTTGTCGTGCTTGTGCTTGCCGTGATCGGGTTCTGGCGCAATCGGAAGGAACCGTTCGTCCAGTATCTCGGTCTCATGATCGGCTTCTCATTGCTCGTTGCGTTCGGCAGGGAGTTTTCATTAGTGTATGACCTGCTCTTCAACTATCTGCCGGGGTTCAACAAGTTTCGCATCCCGTCAATGATTCTTGTGCTCGTGCAGATTTTTGTGCCCGTGCTGGCAGCGTACGGTGTTGCGTCGATGCTGCAACGACCGGAGACGATGACGGCTGCGGCCAGCCTGACATCAGTCTGGCGGGTTGAAAAAAGGAGGAAGTATATTCTTGGCGCGCTTGTGGCGCTCGTGGTGGTATCGTTTGCCGGCGCCGGAGTGGTGAAAGAGATTCACGCCAGCTGGGTGGGCGAACGGGATGCAATGTCCAATCTTGCCGCACGCGGGTACGGAAATAATCCACAAGTGCTCACACTTCTCTTTCAGATCGTGCAGAATCGAGTCGTGGGAGAAACGCAATTGGCGGCGTCCCTGCTGTTGGTAACGTTTGCGGCTGCGTACTTCTACGCGAAGCAGCGCATCTCTCTCAATGTCTTTGCCGCGCTCGTGGTAGCCGTCGTTGTGTACGACCTCTGGCACGTCAACCGAAATCCATTCGACCCGAAGCCGCAGACGGAGCAAAATGAAATCTTCAACGCACCCGACTATGTGCGGTATCTGCAAAAAGACTCGGGGTTATTTCGTACACTCCTCTTGAAAGATGGGCAGCCGCCCTACGATAACACGCTGGCGTACTGGCGCATTCAAAGTGCGTACGGTTATCAAGGCGCCAAGATGCGCGCGTATCAAGACCTTGTGGATGTCGCCGGACTCGGCAATCCGTTGGTGTGGCAACTGATGAACGTAAAGTACATCATCTCCAACCGTATCGACACGAGCGGTGTGTTGGATGAAGTCTTTCGCGGGCAGATGCTTGTCTACAAACCGAAATCGTTTGTGCCGCGCGCGTTCTTCGTGAACCGCTATGAGACAGTTGGTGGACTGGATATGTTGCAGCGGATGCGAGCTATGGCATTCGATCCCACCGACGTGGCGTACGTGCTTGAAGACTCAAAGCTTGCCATCGATCCCCCGCTGCCGGGTGTAAAAGCCGAGTATGTTCGCTATGGCGTGCAGTCGTTTGAACTCAACGTTACTGCTACGGGAAACAACTTGCTCTTTCTTAGCGAAGCGTACTATCCGCACGGCTGGAAGGCGTATCTCGACGGCAATGAAATTCCGATCTATCGGCTCGACTACTTGTTCCGCGGCGTCGTCGTGCCGAAGGGAGAGCACACGGTCGCAATGAAATTCGAGCCGCGCAGTTTTGCGTTCGGCAAAAACGTGAGCCTCGCTGCCAACATTCTCGTCTTGAGCAGCATCGGAGCGTTCGGGTTCGTTTGGTGGCGAAAGCGAAACAGAGGCAGCCATAAGAATGGATAAAGAAATCACTCCTCACGTTTCCGTTTTCACTTGGGTAGTACCGTGTGCGGCATCTGCGGCATATTGAACTACGGCAATTCATCGCCAACGTTTGACGACTCAACGCTGAAGCGTATGAGCGACGTTATGGCGCATCGCGGCCCGGACGATAGCGGCACATTCATTTCGCCCGACCATCGCATGGGATTCGGTTTCCGAAGACTTGCCATCGTCGATCTCTCGCCCACCGGCCATCAGCCCATGTTTTCCACCGACGGCAGCATCACGCTCGTCTTCAATGGCGAAATCTACAACCATCTCGTTCTTCGAAAAGAATTCGAGGCGAAAGGTTACCACTACCGGTCGCGCTCGGATGCGGAGTCGATCATCTGTGCCTATCAAGAGTACGGGCTTGATTTTGTTCACAAGTTGCTGGGAATGTTTGCCCTTGCCTTGTGGGATGAACGAAAGCGCCGTCTCGTGTTGGCGCGCGATCGCATCGGCATCAAACCGTTGTACTACACATTCAGCAGCGGCAACGTTGTGTTCGGCTCGGAAATCAAATCCATTCTCCAGCATCCGTCCGTCAGCCGCGAGATGAACACGGAAGCGCTCGAACACTACCTGACATTCCTTATCCCTCCGGCGCCGATGACGATGTTCAAGAATATCCATAAGCTTGAACCAGGGCACCGTATGATCATCGAGGCCGATGGGAATGTTCGCAAGGAACAGTACTGGGACCCGGTGCCGGAAGGC
>JACRFF010000307.1 GCA_016218005.1 Ignavibacteriales bacterium | reverse complement strand
TTCAAGTATCCATAGAGCTTGGTATTCATCGAGCCGCCCACATCAAACGAGACGCGCTGGAAGAAGCCGTCCTGAAAATGTTTGTATAAAATGGAATCTCGCGCTTCAAATTCCAATGCGCGACGGGTTGAAATGAGACTAATTCCAAGGCGGGGGTTCAGGTTGATATATTTTAGCAGGCGCGCATTCGCGCCGATTCCGCCGCTGTGCACGAGCCCGTCTTTCTGGAAAATTGTTGTGCTGTCGGTTCCGTAAACGGGAGCAAAATCGCGGATGCGGTAGCCCTCCACTTTTGGCGCGCGCGGCATGGCCATGTCGTTTCGGTAAATGACTCCGTAGTTATATGATATATTGCGATACCACGGCGGGTACAGCTCTTTGGGCGCGGTCGCGCCGCGAATGCCGCGCGGAGCCGCCGGCGGCGGGAAAAGCTGCCCGGCTTTGTGCGTAAAACTCACCGCCGGAAGCGCCGCGCTCCACGTGTTCGCGCGAATGTTTTGCGTGTAATTGGCATTGACGTTCAGCGACCACGGCCAGTACTCCCAGTTGCGCGAGAATGTCGCGTTGGATTGTACGGATTGATTGAGTTGATCCTGCACCGTGCCCACATCGCGATAATAGCTTTGGTTGGAAACATAGCGCCCCGCCACGGAAAAACGCGTGTACTGGTCTATAATCTGTTGATGGGTCGCTCCAAAGGCGTAGTCGCGCCGTTGCGTCTCGCCCTGCGTCGTCGCGTTAAAATCAAAATCCGCGCTGCCACTTAATACGTAACGTTTGTTGTAACGAAAATTGGCGCGCCCTAAAAAACCGAATCGTTCGTAGAAATCCACGCTGGCACGCGTGTCCATGTAATCGGACATAGCCCAATAATATCCCAAATCGCGCAGAAACCTTCCCTGTCCCGACGATTCGCCGTAAGTGGGAATCAAAATGCCCGACGTGCGACCATGCTGCTGCGGGAAAATGCCATATGGCAAGGCCATCACCGGCACATCGCCAAAATATAAAATCACCGGCCGCGCGATGATGCGCTTGCCTACCATCATCTTGAGTTCCCGCGCGGCAAAATGGTAATGCGGAGAATCCGCGTCGCAGGTGGTAAACGTTCCCTCTTTAACCGTCAGAACGTCGCTGCTGACACGCTTCAATTGTTGTCCGTAATAGAATCCGTCC
>JACRFF010000306.1 GCA_016218005.1 Ignavibacteriales bacterium | reverse complement strand
GCAGGCTCAGCATGACAACTTGAACTTTTTGGTCACCCTCATGAATGGCAAAGTGAAAAATAATCCTGAGCTGCGTCGAAGGATGCCGTCGTAGTAGATACCGCGCCGCTTGCGGCGCGGTAATTCATCCACGAAGGATACGAAGGAACACGACACAGATGTTGATGGGAGAGAGGAATGAAGATCGGACCGTATGAAGTGCATTCAATTGAAACGGGCAGGTTCCGCTTGGATGGCGGCGCGATGTTCGGCGTTGTGCCGTGGGTGTTCTGGAGCAAAACCAATCCGCCCGACGAGCGACAGCGCATTGAGTTGGCTGCCCGGTGTTGGTTAATTCGCGGCAACGGCAGAACCATTCTTGTCGACAATGGCAATGGCGACAAGTGGAACGACAAACTGCGCGACATCTATCATCTCGATAACACTCAGTCCACGCTCGAAGGATCGCTCGCTCGGCACAATGTCCGTCGCCAAGACATCACCGATGTTGTGCTAACGCATCTGCATTTTGATCATGCCGGCGGTTCGACGAAGAAAGAGAACGGCAAGCTTGTTCCGGCGTTTCCTAACGCAAAGTACTACGTGCAGAAAAAGCATTGGGAAAACGCGCAACAACCCACCGACAAGGATCGGGCAAGTTTCATGGGGGATGATTTTTTACCGTTGCAGGCGGAGGGAGTGCTTGAATTCATCGATGGTGAGGGCGAAATATTTCCCGGTATCGATGTGCTGGTAACGCATGGCCATACCCAAGCGCAACAGCTGCCGAAGATCTCCGACGGCAAGACGACGATGCTCTTTTGTTGCGACCTCATTCCAACGGCGTCGCACGTACCGTTTCCGTACATCATGGGGTACGATTGCCGCCCGCTAACGACGCTTGAAGAAAAGAAACGGATTCTCTCCCGCGCATACGAAGAACGGTGGATGCTCTTTCTTGAGCACGATCCACATACTGAAGTCATCACATTGAAATCGACAGAAAAAGGTTTTGCCATCGACCAACGACTCGATATACAATGATGGAAAAAGAATTCAAGATCGTAGCCGCCGTGGCAGACCCTCAACATTGAATGCGATTCCATTTCGGATTGAACGTGGAAATATGTTTGTTGCGATTTCAGAGGCGGCTGGACGGTACATGTCCGCCTGAGGCGGATTGAATTGGTGCGATGACAACGGACGCAATCAAAGCCAAAGCGCGAGAACTCGGATTCGCCGGCGTCGGTGTTGCACGGGCGGAACATCTTGATAACGAATCAGCGCATCTGGAAGAATGGCTTCGCCGCGGTTTTCACGCCTCGATGGTGTGGATGGGGCGAGACGCCGAGAAAAGAAGTGATCCGCGTTTCATTCTGTCCAGCGCGAAGTCTGTTGTTTGTGTGGCGCTCAACTATTTTGTTCCGCATCGCCATTCCACCGATCCGGAGCGAGGGAAGATTTCCCGTTACGCGTGGGGTGATGACTACCATCTGATTCTTGACGATCGACTGAGAGCTTTGGAGGAGACAATCAAGCAACTCTATCCTTCAGCTCAAACGCGCCGGTACGTTGATACCGGCCCGGTGATGGACAAAGCGTGGGCTGTGCGCGCAGGGCTTGGATGGATGGGGAAGCATACGAATGTCATCTCGAAGGAAGTTGGCTCTTGGATTTTTTTGGGTGAGATACTTACCGACCTTGAACTCGAATACGATTCTCCACTTGAGGATTTTTGCGGTACCTGCGCGGCGTGCATAGATGCTTGTCCAACACAGGCCCTTGTGGAACCGTATGTCCTTGATTCAAATAAATGTATTTCGTACCTGACGATCGAGCATCGCGGCAATCTGGCCGACTCATTAACGACGAAGTTCGATAATTGGATCTACGGTTGCGACATCTGCCAAGATGTGTGTCCGTGGAACCGATTTCAGCAGCCGACAACTGAGGCGGCGTTTCAACCGCGCGAATTCAATCTCGAGCCAAAATTAGAGAATGTCGCGGCTATGAGCGCAGATGAATTTGTCGAGCGATTCCGCAAAAGTCCCATCAAGCGGACAAAACGAGAAGGACTGGCGCGAAATGCAAGAGCCGTTCTTCAGGCAAGTATGAAGGAATCGATTTGAAGAATGGTGCATCTTATAAAGTGAAGATTCTCTCAAAGGAAATTTATGGCTGAAGCAAATTTTCGCGACGTTATCGTTATCGGCTCGGGACCCGCCGGCTTGACTGCGGCGCTGTATGCAGGTCGGGCAAATCTGCATCCACTTGTCTTTGAAGGCCAACAACCCGGCGGCCAACTGACGATCACGACGGAGGTCGAGAACTATCCAGGCTTTGAGCACGGCATTCAAGGTCCTGATCTCATGGACATTATGCGTAAGCAAGCCAGCCGCTTTGGCGCGGAATGCCACTTCAAGACCGTCGAGTCGGTGGACCTATCGAAGCGTCCCTTCAAAGTCGTGGCGGATGGAACCGAATATTGGGCCGAATCCATTATTGTGGCGACGGGAGCTTCGGCAAAACTTTTGAACATCCCGACGGAGTCGCTTTACATGGGCTATGGCGTTTCGGCGTGCGCAACGTGCGACGGATTCTTTTTCAAGAATCAACACGTTGCCGTCGTCGGCGGCGGAGACACGGCGATGGAGGAAGCGTCCTATCTCACCAAGCATGCGGCTCGCGTTACCGTCATTCACCGACGCGACGCATTTCGTGCGTCAAAAGTTATGCAAGAGCGTGTCCGCAAGAATTCCAAGGTCGATTTCCTTCTCGATTCCGTCGTTGAAGAAGTGTTGGGTGAAACAAATGCAATGGGACACAAGAAGCTGACCGGGCTTCGGATCAAAAATGTGAAAACGGGTTTGATAACCGATTTCAAATGCGATGGCCTGTTCCTTGCGATCGGACACCAGCCGAACACGATGCTCTTTCAAGGCGTGCTCGATATGGATGCCGTGGGATACCTTCGCACAAAAGGAAAGAGCACGGCAACGAACGTCCCTGGCGTGTTTGCTGCCGGTGATGTTGCCGACCCCACCTATCGTCAAGCCGTAAGTGCGGCAGGCACAGGATGCATGGCGGCGATTGATGCCGAACGATTTCTTGCCGAGCACGAGTAACGTTTCGCCAAAATCGCCCAACGCCCCCAGCATCGCTGGGGCGTTTTGTTTTCTTCGTTTGATTTTCCACCCTCAATTGCGTATTATGCTTTGGACAATAAGGGGTTACAAGCCGACTTTAAAACCGTATGTCGAAAACTACGAAGTGGGTCCTCGCCATTCTTGGTGCCTTCCTCCTGTTTTTTGGGCTATTTATTTTTTCCATAATCAGTTGGTTCTTTTCTGAACCTGCGGACGAGTCGGAGTCGTTTTCCGGCGACCGCGTTGCTATTGTGGAACTGCGAGAGCCGATTATAGTCTCCGAAAATATCGTGCGACAATTCAAAAAGTATCGTGAGAACTCCGGCATCAAGGCGATTGTCTTCCGCGTGGAATCACCCGGCGGCGGCGTTTCGGCAAGCCAAGAAATCTACGAAGAGGTGAAGAAGACTACGGAAGTCAAGCCGGTAGTCGTATCTATGGGATCGGTGGCAGCAAGTGGTGGTTACTACGTCTCGGTCGGAGCGACAAAGATCGTTGCCAACCCCGGAACACTGACCGGCAGCATTGGCGTCATCCTCCAGTTCTATCACATCCAAGAGTTGATGAAAAAGATCGGCATCGACCAGTCGACGTTCAAGTCCGGCAAGTTGAAGGATATCGGCTCGCCCTTCCGAAAGACTACGGAGGAGGAGAAGGCATACTTGCAAGACCTCATTATGGACGTCTATGATCAGTTTTTGCACGCGGTTGCAGTTGAGCGCGATCTCGCGCCAGAGTTTGTAAAGAAGTACGCCGATGGCCGCGTGTTTACGGGTCGCCAAGCATACGAGTACGGATTCGTTGATACGCTTGGAACTATGCAAGATGCGATCAAGCTCGCGGCAGAGTTGGGAGGAATCAAAGGCAAGCCGAAGACTGTGCAAGAGTTCAAGCGGTTGACGTTCATCGAGCGAGTTGTGGGAGATGCGGCCAGCGAGGTTACAAAGCTCCGCAATGAATTTCTAAACCAACCCATTCTTCAATATCGATTCACTTCACCACAATAACAGGAGGAATCGTGACCAAAGCTGACATCGTTGACATCATTGCCTCAGCCACCGGTTTGACAAAGGTGGAAACCGAAGCGGTGGTCGATGGTTTTATTCAGACCGTCATCAATGCGATGCGTGAAGGGAAGCACATCGAGATTCGTGGCTTCGGCAGCTTCAAGGTTAAGAAACGCAAAGGGCGTGTGGCGCGGAATCCTCGCACCGGCGCTCAGGTCATGGTGGATGAACACTACGTGCCCATCTTCAAGGTATCGAAGGAATTGAAGCACGCCGTGGATGAGAGTCTGAAGAAAGGACAGTAGCTTCACATGAAACCGAAGTATGTGTGTGCTCACTGCGGTACAGAACTTCGATGGAACGATAAGTTCTGCGGTTCGTGCGGTCAGCAGGTGGAGTGGCCTGGCGCAGCCAAGCCTGAACCACGCGAGCATCGCAACGAACGAAAGAAACCATCGCCGGTTTCGAGTTCGTGGAAATTGGTGGCGGGATTTTTCGTAGTTCTGCTGGTGGGCATTCTCGTCGTTGAGTTGATGCGCAAGCCGGTGAGTTCACCATCGGCATCGCAAGGCATGCCGCCGCAAGCTCAGAATCAGCCGCAGGCAGCACCGCAGGGTCCAAACATGGCTGCGATTGGGGAATTGAATGACCTTGAATCGCAGGTAAAAGCAAATCCCGCCAACATGCGGCTCACGCTTCAGCTTGCCAATCTACTGCACGACAATCGGTTTTGGGAAAAGGCGACCATCTACTACAAAACATATCTCGCAAAAAATCCCAAAGACGTTAACGCACGCGTCGATCTTGGAATCTGCTACAAGGAGTTGGGAAACACCGGAGAAGCCAGAAATCAAATGCAGCAAGCCTTGAAGTTCGAGCCGAAGCACTTGTTCGCGCACTTCAATCTCGGCATTGTGGCGCTGACGGAGGGCAACCTGCAAGAATCGAACGCATGGTTCAAGAAGACGGTTGAGATCGACCCTAACAGTGAAACCGGCCAGCGTGCCAAGCAACTTATCTCCCAGCATTCGGGAACGAGTTTTCCACAACTTCAATAGAAAGGAGGGCGTCTATGCCGAGTGGCAAAAAACGGAAACGCCACAAGATGGCAACGCACAAGCGTAAGAAGCGCTTGCGGAAGATGCGTCACAAGAAGAAGATTCGCTAACCAATGCCGCTGCCGATTCTGCAATATGAACTGACAGCGGCTGTCGTTTCAAGTGCAAGAACGAAAACGGCGGTTGAATCTTTTCCTCTTATTCTCTACCTTATTTTCGTTCAACAACCGCACGAAGGAGGAGACAATGGCTGACGAAAATGATGGAATGGCAAAAGGGATGATTGTCGGCTTCATCGCGGGCAGCTTGGTAGGTGCCGTCATTGCGTTGCTGTATGCGCCGAAATCCGGCAGAGAGCTTCGCGCCGACATCAAGGAAAAAGCCGTCGATATCATGGAAGACGCCCAAGAGTATGTCAATCGCGCTCGGACAAAGGCGGTGGAGATTATCAACGAGGGCAAGAAGAAATCCGATTCACTCATCAGTGATGCTCGCCGGAAGGCGGATTCAATTCTCGGAGATGCCGACCGCATCATGAGCGACGCCCGCGGCAAGACCGGCGGAAACGCGTAGAACTCCAACTCTCGACCAAAGGAATACGTGTGGACAACCTTCTCCAACTTGCAAAGTTGCTCGCGTTGTTGAGTGCGTCGGCGTTGTGCGTATATCTTATCGTTGTGCTGACGCGACTGAACAAGGTGCTGGAACAGCTTCAAATGGATCTTGCTGATATCGGGAAGAATCTTCGTCCCGTTCTGGAAAATCTCAACATTGTCATGGAGCGCTTCAAGTCCATCTCTATGAAGGTGGATGACCAAGTGACGCTCTTTAAATCCGCCATCGAGTCGTTCAAACAATTAGCCGACAATGTGGTGATGTTCGAGGAACGGGTGCAGCGAAGGCTTGAAGAACCGATTCACCGTGTCAGCACGCTCGTGGGCAATATCATCAGCCGCATTGCATCGTTCGTAGGACTCCGCACGCAAGAACCGATGAATTGATGTGCGCTGGCGGGCATTGCGATTCGCTGCCGCTTTCATTTCCTCCTCTATTATTTATTCCACGATTTATCAGGAAGGAGACCTAACTGTGGCTCAGGCAACGAAAGACTATCCCATCGATCGATTGCGCAACATTGCACTCGTCGGTCACGGCGGATCCGGCAAGACGACGTTGACCGAAGCTTTCCTCTTCACTGCCGGCGCTTCTAACCGTCTCGGAAAAGTTGAAGACGGTTCCTCCATCAGCGATTATCATCCCGACGAAATCGAACGAAAAATCTCCATTAACCTTTCCCTGCTGCATCTCGACTGGCAAGGCACAAAGTTCAACATACTGGACACGCCGGGCTATTCCGATTTCACGGGCGAAGTGCTCAGCTCTTTGCGCGTTTCGGATCTTGCCGTGGTTCTGATCAAAGCGGTGGAAGGGATTGAAGTCGGAACAGAAATTGTTTGGAATGCCGCGAAGAACTACCAACTTCCCGTCGTTCTCGTTGTCAATAAGCTTGATAATGAGAATGCTGAATTCGATCACGCCGTTGCCGTGGCAAAGGAACGATTCGGCCACGACGTCGTTGTCGTCCAATTCCCCGTCAATCAGGGACTGCCGTTTGATACGGTTGTGGACGTGTTGAAAATGAAACTGCTGAAATTCAATCGCGATGGAAGCGGCAAAGTAACGGAGACAGATATTCCGGACGATCTCAAATCAAAAGCGGATCATTTGCACGAAGAATTGGTCGAAAAAATTGCAGAGACAGATGAAGAACTGCTCAACAAGTTTTTCGAGCAAGGAACGCTTCAACAACCGGAACTGGAAAAAGGTCTGCGGCTTGCGCTGAACACGCGTAAACTGTTCCCAATCCTTTGTACGTCGGGTTCCATGAACATCGGCGTATCTTCGATCTTGAACTTGATTAGCGAGTACGGCCCATCGCCCAAAGACCGCGGGCCGGTGAAGGCGCGAGACGTGCAATCGAAATCCGAGATTAGTGTCGCTCCCGACCCCAATGGCCAGCCCGCGCTGTTCATCTACAAAACTGTTTCGGAAGAGCATGTCGGCGAGTTGTCGTTCTTCCGCGTTTTTTCTGGGACCATTTCAGCAGGAATGGATTTGGTGAACGAAGGCAACGGTAAAGCCGAACGGCTCGGCCAGATTTTCCTCATGAACGGCAAGGAGCGAAAAGAGATCAGCAAACTTTCTGCCGGCGACATTGGCGCCGTTGTGAAACTGAAAGACACGCATACAAACAACACGCTCAGCAGCAAATCTTTCCCTGTAGAAATTCCGCCGACGGTATTTCCCGACCCGGTCATTCGCATGGCGATTCATTCAAAGGCGAAGGGAGATGAGGATAAAATTGCGACCGGGCTTCATTCTCTCCACGAAGAAGATCCAACATTTGTTGTCTCCGTCGACGGCAAACTGAGTCAGACGTTGATTGCGGGCCAAGGTGAACTCCACCTTCTCATTGTTACAAAGCGCCTGAAAGAAAAGTACCACGTTGACGTGGAGCTGACCGAGCCGAAGATTCCGTACAAAGAAGCCATCAAAGGCGTTGCGGCTGATGTGGAGTACAAGCACAAGAAGCAAACGGGCGGCCGCGGACAGTTCGGCCACGTGCACATCAAGATCGAGCCGCTGAAGCGCGGCGAGGGATTCCAATTTGAAGACGCCGTCGTTGGTGGAGTGGTTCCCGGCCGCTTTGTGCCTGCCGTGGAAAAAGGTG
This sequence comes from Ignavibacteriales bacterium, assembly GCA_016218005.1. Lineage (GTDB taxonomy): Bacteria > Bacteroidota > Ignavibacteria > UBA10030 > UBA10030 > JACRFF01. The sequence continues at coordinate 3,659 of JACRFF010000306.1, read as the reverse complement.
TGGTCGAGATTATGCAGAAAGGCGTACTGGCCGGTTATGAAGTGGTCGATGTGAGAGTTACGCTGTTCGACGGCTCCTATCATTCGGTCGATTCGGACGAGCATTCATTCAAGATTGCCGGTGCGATGGCTTTCAGGAAAGGATTTGCCGAAGCCCGACCCGTCATACTCGAACCGATCAATGAAATCGAAGTTACCGTACCGGAGGAGTATATGGGCGATGTGATGGGAGATATTTCAGGAAGGCGCGGCAAGATTTTGGGTATGGAAGCAGATGGCCATTTTCAGATCATCAAAGCCTTAGTGCCGATGGCGGAGATTCATAAGTACTCGACCATACTCCGTTCGATGACGCAAGGCCGCGGTGTCTTCCGGACAAAGTTTTCGCACTATGACGAACTCCCACGGGATCAGGTGGAGAAAATTGTTTCGGAATATCAAAAGGCAAAGCAAGAAGCCGAGTAACTTCAGAATGAATGTGGAGACGCAATGCCCCGCCTCGCTTCGCGGGGCATTCGTGTTTAGAAATCGATTGCACGCTTTGTGATGGCAAAACCGCCAACAAAAAAAGAAAGAAAGACCGTGTATCCGCAGCCGCCCACAACGCGAGCAGTATCGGAAATCGTAGTCAAGGGAGCGCGAGTTCACAATCTCAAGAACATCAGCCTGACATTGCCTCGCAACAAGCTTATCGTCGTTACCGGAGTAAGCGGATCGGGCAAGTCCAGCTTGGCGTTTGACACGATCTATGCCGAAGGGCAGCGACGCTACGTCGAAAGTCTTTCCTCCTACGCCCGGCAGTTTCTGGAGCGGATGGAAAAACCCGACGTCGATCTGATTCAGGGAATCAGTCCCGCCATTGCGATCGAACAAAAGACGACGACACGCAATCCGCGTTCGACGGTTGCGACAACAACGGAAGTGTACGATTATCTCCGTCTGCTGTTCGGCAGGATCGGAAAAACATTTTGCGGCAAGTGCGGTTCGATGGTGCGTCGGTATGCAGTGTCCGAAGTTGTGGATCGCGTTTTGGAGGAGCCTGAAGGCGCCAAGGTCTATATTACATTTCCGCTTCACGATCATCACGGCCGTTCGATGAAGGAAGAGTTGGATGTTCTCAAGAAGCGTGGATTCTTCCGCATCGTTGTGGGAGAGGAATTGATCGACCTCAATGTGCAGGAATTCAAAGGCAAGTCCAAACAAGAGGTGTTCGTGCTGGTCGACCGCGCCATTGTGCGGCGCAATGACCACGAGACAATCACTCGGTTAGGTGATTCTATCGGAACGGCATTCAATGAGGGAGAAGGGTACGCGCTTGTCCATCTTCTCGAAAAGCATGAGACTTTGAAATTTACCCAGCACTACGAGTGTCCTCACGATGGACTTCGATATGAAGATCCTGAGCCGCGAATGTTTTCTTTCAATAACCCGGTCGGTGCGTGTCCCAAATGTCAGGGCTTTGGAAGATCCATCGGCATTGATTTAAACTTGGTGATTCCTGACCAAGAAAAATCACTCAGGGGAGGCGCGATTTTTCCGTGGACCATGCCGCGATGGAAAGAAAATCTTACCGACCTCCTTCGCATTGCCAAGCAAGCCGGCGTGCGCGTAGATGTTCCGTATCGCGAGTTGACGAGCAAGGAAATCGACGTCGTGCTTCACGGGTATTCGGACTTTGATGGAGTCTACAAATTTTTCAATTACATCGAGCGTAAATCCTACAAGATTCATTACCGTGTTTTTCTGAGTCGGTTTCGCGGTTACACTGCGTGCGGTGAGTGCGGCGGTTCCCGACTCCGAAAAGAGGCGGCGAACGTTCTCGTTGCCGGCAAAACCATTCACGACATCGTCAAGATGACGATTACGGAGGCGCATGGATTTTTCGAAGGCGTGAAGTTTTCCAAGCACGAGCTTGCGATCGCCAAGAGAATCATCGAAGAGATACGCAAACGACTTTTGTTTCTGGACAACGTAGGCATCGGCTACATTACACTCGACCGTCTGTCCATGACGCTCTCTGGCGGAGAATCTCAGCGGATCAATCTTGCAACTTCCCTTGGTTCCTCCTTGATGGGTGCGCTGTATGTTCTGGATGAGCCAAGTATCGGACTTCATCCGCGCGACAACCAGCGTCTCATTGATATTCTCAAATCGCTTCGTGATATCGGCAACACGGTGATGGTGGTGGAACACGATGAGGACATGATTCGCGCCGCCGATGTTGTTGTGGATATGGGGCCACGCGCGGGTGAGCACGGCGGGGAAGTCGTCGCAAACGTGGAATTGCCCGAACTCTTGAAACATCCCGCGTCGATAACAGCGAAGTATCTGAACCGCGACCTTATGATTCCCGTGCCGAAGCGGCGGCGCAAGGATAGCGAGAAATCGATTTTTGTAAAAGGTGCGTCGGAAAACAACCTCAAGGGACTCGACGTCCGGATTCCCCTGCAGATGTACGTCTGCGTTACCGGCGTGAGTGGTTCCGGCAAGAGTACGCTGATTCACGATATCCTCTATGCGGGCATACAAAAACGGAAGGGGGGATTCGAGGGGACGGTCGGCAAGCACCGTTCGATCGATGGCGTCGAGCATATCAATTCGGTGGAACTGGTCGACCAATCGCCGATTGGACGAAGTCCACGGTCGAATCCCGTTACGTACCTAAAGGTATTCGATTTAATTCGCGATCTGCTTGCTTCCACGCCGTCGGCAAAAATGCACGGCTACAAACCGGGGCATTTTTCATTCAACGTTCCCGGCGGTCGCTGCGAAACGTGCGAGGGCGACGGAGTGCAACGAATTGAAATGCAATTCCTCGCCGACCTGTACCTGACCTGCGAGTCGTGCAAAGGAAAGCGGTTCAAGAGGGAAGTGCTTGATATCAAATGGCACGGCAAGAATGTGGACGACATGCTTGGCCTGACCGTTACTGAAGCGATACAATTTTTTTCAAGTTTCCCGGAAGGTCGGCGGATAGCAAAGCGCTTGAACATTCTCGACGAGGTCGGACTCGGTTATCTGCGCCTCGGACAATCGGCAACTACGCTGTCAGGCGGCGAAGCTCAGCGCGTAAAATTGGCCACCCATCTCACCGCTCAAGATACGGGCGGTAAGACGCTGTTCATTTTCGATGAACCCACGACGGGTCTGCATTTCGACGACATCGCCAAGCTATTGAAGTGTTTTGATGCGCTTGTCGAGGCCGGACATTCGGTGCTTGTTATTGAACACAACATGGAAGTGGTAAAGTGTGCAGACTTTCTTATCGATTTGGGACCTGAAGCCGGCGATAGAGGAGGAACAATTGTGGCGACCGGAACGCCTGAAGAGATTGCGATGAATTCGCGCTCACACACCGGTCAAGCGCTGAAGCCTTATCTGAAATCTTAGTAGAATGAACCGAAGTTGATCGTGATGTAGAACCCGCCGAATTCCTTTAAGAAGACACCATCCAACACTTCGATCCCTTTCGGGAATGGAACAAAATAGTATCGCATGCTAACGCCGGTCAATGTGCCGCGGTCGATACCGAAGAGTGCGCCAAATCCAATGAAGCCGCCGACGGTATAGTGCGCTTTCCCATACTTCAAGCTCTCAAAAAAATCAATCTGTTCTGCCGTGGTAAGTTGATAGCCGCCAACATCGACCACAGTCACTCTG
>JACRFF010000305.1 GCA_016218005.1 Ignavibacteriales bacterium | reverse complement strand
GTTGAGCGGCACTATGGTGAGACGAACGCCCGATGCGAGCACTTCTTTCACCGCTTCCGGATCCACAAAGTAGTTGAACTCGGCCACCGGGCCGGTATTCCCCGGAACGAAAAACGCCCCTCCCATCGAGATGATGCTTCCGGCATTTTTGAGTGCGGCTTTATTCTTCCTAAGAGCAAGCGCAATGTTGGTCAATGGGCCTAGTGAGATGATCGTCCCACGGCGTTGCCAACGCGTACAGAACGAAATGATTTCCTGCACGGCCAGATTTCGCACGCGCAAAGTAGTTCGAAGCTTCGGCAGTGTGTTTCCTAAGCCGTCATCACCGTGGACTTCGGGAGCCGTAATAAGCTTGCGCTGAAGAGGGTGAGAAGCTCCTTGTGCTACGCGCGGCGCGCGGCGCGGCTCAACGATTTCAAGAACACGATGGACGTTGCGAGTGCAGAGCTGCACTTCAACGTTGCCTGCCACTGTGGTGATTGCTTCAACACGGGCCTCCGGCGACCGAAGCGCAAGGATCAGAGCCAGTGCATCATCGACTCCGGCATCGGTGTCAATGAGAATCGGGCGTGCCACTGTTCAGTCCAAGGTCGTTGAGCGTGTACTGAGGTTCATAGCCGAGCGTCTGCTGAGCGTAGGCATACGAAATCAATGATGCAGCGCCAACGATTTCAGGCGAGATCTCTTTCGTCTCAGGATAATGCTTCGCAATAAGCTCGCGCGAAGGGATTCCCGTCCAGTTTTCCTTTGCGCAAACAAACGCCGCGATATGGTTTGATTCGACCTTCCGTTGGAGCGATTGCATAATTGCGTTAGCAACATCGAGCACGTGAACATACGCCCAAAGGTTTTTCCACCACAGGTGATATTGTTCGATGAGTTGGCGATAGAGGGCACGTTCTTGTTGCTTGGGAACCCAAATCCACGGCGCGCGCAAGCAAACGGTCTCCATGCCGTATGCCGCAGAGTACCCCCGGCACAGGAGTTCGCCGGTCGCTTTGCTCAGTCCGTACGGATCTTGCGGACGTAGGGGATGCCGCTCATCAATCGGCAAGAACAATGGGCTTAGGTGGCTTCGAGCAAACGCAAATCCCAACGTCGATTCGCTGGACATGAATACAAATTTCCGAATGCCGCTGCGCGCACACGCCTCGAGCATATGATATGTGCCCATCGTGTTCACGCGGTAGACCTTTTCCGGAGGATCGTTCAACGGATGAGGAATGGCAAAGATTAAGCCAGGATGGATGGTTTAAAAAAGCCAAAGACATTGTT
>JACRFF010000301.1 GCA_016218005.1 Ignavibacteriales bacterium | reverse complement strand
CACTTCCTTGATGTTGGAAACCATCGGGAACATCACCGAGACGTTTTTTCTTCCGCTCGCGCGAAGAATGGCACGAAGTTGGTCGAGAAAAATCTCCGGCTTATCCAGCATTACGCGAATGCCGCGCCAGCCGAGGAACGGATTGCTTTCCTTCACGGCGTGCGACATCAGTTTATCGCCGCCAATATCAAAGGTGCGGATGATGACGTTCTTCGGAGCCAACGAATCGGCGAGAAGTTTGTACTGGCGATACTGCTCTTCTTCCGTCGGAAAATCTTCACGGCCGAGCAGGAGCGTTTCGGAACGATACAGCCCTATGCCGTCGGAGCCTTGCAGCTTGAGGAAGTTAAGCTCTTGTTCCAATTCCACGTTCGCCGAGAGCGTAATGCGATGGCCGTCGAGCGTCTCTGCCGGAAGGTCGCGCAACGTGGCAAGGCGGGATTCAAACTCAAGGTGCTCTGTTTTTTTTCGTTCGTAGAACCGGATTGTTTCCCGCGACGGATTGATGACAACTGCGCCGCTATATCCATCGACGATGACGGGGTCGCCCGGATGCACCATAGAGCAGAACTGATGCAGGCCTACGACGGCGGGAATCTTGAGCGCACGCGAAAGCAACGCCATATGAGACGTTGCGCCGCCCCCCTCGGTGGCGTACGCCAGCACTTCGTTGCGGCTCAGGACGAGCGCATCTGCCGCCGCCAACGTGTGCGAAATGATGATGGAGGAACCGTCGACCTTGGAAACAAGCCGCTCCTCCTGCATATTGCGGATGATGCGGTTCTTGACGTCTTCAAGGTCGTTTGCGCGCTCGCGGGTATATTCGTCTTTCGCCGCCGACATCATGCGCTGATACTTGTTGATTTCTTCCTGAACGATGAACTCCGCGTTGCGCAGCCTCGAACGGATATTCTTCTTGATCGTTTCAAACAGAATGAGGTCGTCGAGGATCATCATCTGCGCTTCGAAGATTTTGGATTGCTGCGGACCGAGTTTCTGTTCGGCGAAGTCCAATATCTTCACAAGTTCCTTTTTTGACCGGGCAATGGCATTGTCAAGCCGGATCGATTCTGATTCAAGCACATCCGCCGTGAGGTGGCGCTCTTGCACCTCCGGGGTCTGCTTGCGGAAAAGATACGACGGGCCTATGGCAATGCCGGGCGCCGCCGGAACGCCTTTGAGAACGATTTCACTATGGAGTTCAATTGTCATGGTAATTCTCACATCTCATCAAAACCGCGTTCGACGAGGCCGCAAAGCTCCACCGCCATCGCCTCCTCATCCTCGCCGTCAAACCTGAACAGCAACTTCGACCCTTGTTCGGCGCTCAGCGTCATAACGCCGATGATGCTTTTGCCGTTGATCTCTAATCCATCCTTTTCGACAAAAAATTCCGACTTGAACTTTGCCGCCAATTTCACAAGGGCTGCCGCCGGACGGACGTGCATGCCCAATCGGTTGACAATGGTAACTTCGCGATGAATCATCACGTCGTCCGATGAAGCAATTGATCGGTAAACCACGCCAGCATTCCACGCGCCGGCGAATTCGGGAACGACTTGAGCGCGCGGTGCGCGGCAACCGTGTTACGCTCCACCAACCGGCGTGCCGCATCGATGGCGCCGGTGGCGTAGTAGATGCGGCGAACGGCTTCGACGGACCGCCACGAGACACGATGATGATGGAACACGCGCATCAACAATGCTCGATCCTTCCCGTGCGCACGGCGCAGGGCATGCAGAAGTAAAAAAGTTTTTTTCCCTTCGACCACGTCTCCGCCGATCTTTTTCCCAAACGATTTCTCGTCGCCGACGATGTCGAGAAGGTCGTCCTGCAATTGAAAGGCCCTGCCGACGGCGGAACCGAATTGCCGTAAAACCGTTTGCTGCCGGCGAGATCCTCCTCCGATGATCGCGCCCAGTTCTGCCGAGACTGCGATCAATCTTCCCGTTTTCTTGCTGATCATCATCAAATAGTCTTCCGGCCGCACCGCACGACTGGTCTCGAATTCTTTGTCGTACGCCTGACCTTCACATACCTCCACGATGCCCTGCGTGAAGACGCGCATCAGCCGATTCGTTTCGGCGTTTGGCGTTCGCAAGAGAGCTTGGTACGCAAGACCGATCAAAACATCGCCGGTGAGTATGGCGACGTTGGCATCCCACCTCGTATGGATGGTGGGCCGTCCGCGCCGCGCATCGGCATGATCCATAATGTCATCGTGCACGAGAGTAAAATTGTGGAGAATTTCCATTGCTGCCGCGGCGTGGAGCGCATTCTTCCACCGGCCGCCGACGACGTTGCACGCAAGAAGAACCAGAACAGGCCGAACGCATTTTCCTCCGCCCGACAAGATGTAGCGCGACGGTTCATACAAAGAGGCAGGGCTATCCTTGCGGACAAAGTTTTTGAGATACGTATGCACGTACGAACGATACCGTCGGTAGCGAATGGAAAAATTCATGCTTACTCAACCCTTGTCAATTGCTGATGCTGGAGATCGGCAATCGTGGCTGCGCCGGTCAGAAACATCACGCCGCGCAACTCGAATTCCCATTGATCGAGCAATCGGAAAAGCCGCTTCTTTCCGCCAAGCTCCAACGCCCGAAGTATGGGGCGCGCAATAGCGACATAGTCTGCCCCCATCGCAAGCGCTTTCGCCGCATCCACGCCGCTCGTGATGCCTCCCGATGCGATGAGTTTGAGATTCGTCTGATGCTTTTTCAATTCGCTCACCTGCTGCAATGCCGTTGCGGTTGGGATTCCCCAATTCCAAAACGCGGAAGTCAATGCGCTGTGCTCTGATTTTTTCCGTCGCAAGATTTCAACCCCTGCCCAGCTTGTGCCGCCAGCCCCTGCCACGTCAATGATTCGCACTCCTATATCAATAAGTTTCTTCGCTGCTGCAGCAGAAATGCCGGCGCCGATTTCCTTCACGATGACCGGAATCGAAAGGCGCTTGACTAACAATTCAATTCCCTTCAGCACTCCACGGAACTCCGGATTCCCCTCCGGCTGGAGCAGCTCTTGCAACGGATTTACATGAACGGCAAACCCATTCGCTTCAATCAAATCAACCATTCGCTGAATGGGCGCGGCATCGGTCAGTTTTGCAACTTCTGCGGCGCCGATGTTGCCATAGACCGGGATGTTTTTGGAAACCTCACGCACAACGGCAAAGGAACGGTGAAAGCGGCCGTCTTCTAACGCTTGACGTTGGCTTCCCACTCCCATCGGCAATTGTTTTTCGGCACACACTTCTGCAAGCTGGCGATTGATGCGGAGGGCATCTGCATAGCCGCCCGTCATGCTTGATACGAGAATGGGCAACCGAACGGGAACGCCAAGGAACTTTGTTGCAGGATTGACTTCGGAAAAATCTATTTCGGGAAGAGCGTTGTGAGCAAACTCCCAGCGTTCAAAGCCTGTCTGTTTCCGACGGAACACTACGTCTTTTTGAACAACGAACTCGACGTGCTGTTGTTTGCGGGAGGATGTCCGTGTGCGCTTCATATGCCATACGTTGTGAGGGCATAATAAACAATAGAGCACGCAGAAGCAAGATTTCCCCGGAGAAGGCTTCGTTTGTGTGTCATTCAATTCTTTCCTATTTTGAAACAATAGGAGTCAGCAAGCACAGAATGAGAGCTATCATACCAGTCGCGGGCATCGGCAGCAGGCTGCGCCCTCACACCTACACAATTCCGAAGGTGCTCATCAATGTAGCCGGCAAGCCGATCATCGGCCACATCCTTGATAAGATCTTAGAGAGCGGTTTCACCGAAGCAACGATTGTCATTGGTTACCTTGGGGATAAGATACAAGACTATGTTCACGAACATTATCCCTCCATGCGGGTGGATTTCGTTGAACAAGAGGAGCGGCTCGGACTCGGGCACGCCATCTATCTCTCCCGCCATACGATTTCGCGTTCGCCTATTCTGATCATCCTTGGAGATACGATCTTCGACGTCGATCTGAAAGCGATGATGCAAAACTCGCACTCCGTTCTCGGCGTGAAACACGTTGACGACCCCCGCAGATTCGGCGTTGCAGAACTGACCGATGGGTTTATCTCTCAATTGATTGAAAAGCCGGAACAACCCCAAAGTCATCTCGCCGTCGTCGGATTGTATTACATTCAGCAGCCGCAACTGATGGTTGATTGCCTCAAAGAGTTGGTCAAGAGCAACGCCCGCACGAAGGGTGAATTCCAACTTACGGATGCGCTTCAATTGATGATCGACCGCGGCGAAAAGATAAAGCCCTTCCCCGTCGAAGGATGGTACGATTGCGGCAAGCCCGAAACATTGCTTTCCACAAACCAGCATCTCCTTTCTCGTTTAGCACAACCGGCACCGGTGGATGGCGTGGTCATTGTGCCGCCGGTCTTTGTCTCATCCACCGCATTAGTAAAGAACGCCGTCATCGGGCCGTATGCAACCATTGCCGACGGCGCCACCGTGGAAAACTCCGTTATTCAAAACACCATCATCAGCGAAGGCGCAAGCGTGAAAGACGCCATGCTGAAGGATTCGATCGTCGGCAGCAATGCGTCGGTGCGCGGAACCTACAAGCGCATCAACATCGGCGATTCATCCGACCTTGAATTTAACTAATCATTCATTTCATGTATGGAGTATAGATGAGATACCTCTTTACCTCAGAATCTGTTTCCGAAGGCCATCCGGACAAAGTCTGTGATCAGATTTCGGATGCCATGCTGGACGAGTTCCTGAAGCACGACCCGATGTCGCGGGTTGCGTGCGAAAGTTTTGTCACCACGGGGCTTGTCCTTGTCGGCGGTGAAGTAACGACGAAAGCGTACGTCGATTCACAAAAGATCGTTCGGCAGACCATCAAAGAAATCGGATACACCGAAGCGGGCATCGGGTTTGACGCCGATTCGTGCTCGGTGCTTTCCGCTATTCACTCGCAATCTCCGGATATCGCCATGGGTGTGGATACGGGCGGCGCCGGCGACCAAGGCATGATGTTCGGCTACGCCTGCACCGAAACAGCCGAGCTGATGCCGATGCCGATCATCTTTGCGCACAAGCTCGTTCACCGGCTGTCGGACATCCGAAAAAAGAATTCCAAACTGATGCCGTACATTCGTCCGGACGCAAAGTCCCAAGTCACCATCGAATATGAAGGAAAGAAACCGGTGCGCGTCGACACCGTTGTTGTCTCAACCCAGCACGCCCCGAATGTATCGCAGAAGAAAATTATGGATGACGTGGTCAAGCACGTTATCAAGGCCATCATCCCGGAAGACATGCTGGACAAGAAGACGCGCTACTTCGTCAATCCGACAGGCCGGTTTGAAGT
>JACRFF010000304.1 GCA_016218005.1 Ignavibacteriales bacterium | reverse complement strand
TAACCGTTACAGGGCAGGGTAACAAACAGTTCCACGCCCTCAACACGGTCTATTACCGGTTTGGCGCTGCGGTCGCGTTCTTCGCTTAACTCGGCCCGTATTGCCGCGGCAATCCTGTTGGCGTTGCCGCTCACGGCAATTGCCAGCGTTTCCATAAGGCTGAAGGTGCGTGCCTGGTTACTGGTAATGCGCCAGTTAACTATGCCCTTGGCAATAGCGGGGATAAGCTGCTCCCTGCGCTCTTTGGGGCAGACGAGGCACTCGCCAAATACATTTTTATCTTTCACCCATCCCTTTGCCAGCAGGGTTTCGATGGTCTGCGGTGTCAGTTCGGGCTCGTGCTGGTTTGTTGATATGCTGAACAGGGTGCGCAAATCTATAGCCATGTCGAACACGAACAGGCCCGTGGCGCGGGTGTTATCGGGAATCCAGTTCCTGCGGGGTAAAACGCGTTTGTTGGTGGTTAAAAAATCAGTAATTTCCTCCGGTGTTAATTCTTTGCCATCGGTGCCCTTAACAATAACCGGGTGCCTGTCCGGGTTGCTGCTCCGGTCAAAGGTCAGGTTTTCCTTCTGCTGTTCCAATCCGCCAAGCAGCGGGTGCAGGGGTCTGAAAGCGGAGATGGAGAAAGGGCTTCTTCTTTTCAAGGGAGTTTCGCCGCTTTGCGCCTTCATCCATCCGCCCAAAAGTTGATCGGTAAACTCCGGGTTGCATGGCGACCAGGGCTCTTTATTGGCAATGCCCTTGTCTTTTGTTATCTCGTAATTAAAAGTAACCGGCGCTTCCTGCTCGTTAACCGATTCTAAAATAGCGCCCAGTATCGAGCGTTTAACCTGCTGCCCGCTGGAGTACGCGCAGCGGACACCGAATTGTGTATCCCAGAAAAATTTTTGACCCTCTTGCACGCAAAACACGGTATGCTCTGCATGGCGAAGTCCTCTTACATAAATAAAGTTATTCATTTCATGCTCCGTTTCAGTTTTTTGATTTGATAAAGGTATATTTGAATTTAATGAGCGTTAAAAAGTAGGGGAATTTATCCGCCTGCATTTTGTCGGTTTCCACTACCAGTTCGGTAAAAAATTCACCATTGGCGGCATCATCTGCCAAAATTTCCGTAAGCTTTTCGATAAACTGCCGCCTTGATGATGCATCGAGCAGCGCGAGAACTTTATTAGCCCGCCCCATTTTGCTTCTTGCCCCTCCTGCTTCGTATTCTCTCAGCATTCTGGCAAAATCCCCGGCAACGTCAATTAATGTTTTGTTGTTTAACATACACAGTACCCACGATAAATAAATATTATAGTTAATTATGCTTTTTTCGTCATCTTTAATTTTCGGAAAGGCGGCCGCCTTCCCGTGCCCGGGAAGATACTCCCGCAACTGTTTCGGTTCAATTTCTTTTAACCCCACGGATCCGTTCCGGCAAACGGTCTTAAAGCCGAATTGTGTTACATACACTTCATCAATGGCTTTTATGCCAATGTTTTCAATGTCCCCGAACAGGTGTTCGTACATTTCAATTTCGCGTTTTAATTCCGGCAG
>JACRFF010000303.1 GCA_016218005.1 Ignavibacteriales bacterium | reverse complement strand
TTGATATTGCGACATGGAGCCGGTACGGAAGTCGGTCAACGGTGTTGCGGGTTCCGATTCCGGTTGGCAAAGAATCGGAAGCGGATGAACTCATCGCCCGACTCAACAAGCAACCGAGCGTTCAATCTCAGTTGTAGATCGGCTGCGGCTCGATTGAGCGTTCGACGGCTCGACCGAGCTTCATCTCGTTCCCCAACTCTGTTGGGGAATGTCATCGTATTGAAACTCCGTTTTACAAGCGCGAAGTCAAACTTCGCTCACCGTGTGTGTTCCCAAGGCTTAAAGACCGTGCAATCCGAGAAACTTACTTCATCAGCAAAAGTTTTTTCGTTTCTGAAAATGATCCGGCATCCAGTCTGTAAAAATACACGCCGCTTGGAAACGAACTCGCGTTCCACTCGACGGCATAACGCCCAGGACTCATCTTTTCGCTGACGAGAGTTTCAATTTCCCGTCCAAGGACATCATATATCTTCAGCGAAACAAATTGGAAATCGGCAATCGCAAATTGAAAATGCGTTGTCGGATTAAATGGATTCGAGAAATTCTGTTCAAGATAGAATTCGGTCGGAATCCTCAATAGTTGCCGGATTCCGTTTGCACCCAGCATTCCCATCTTCATTCCGTTTCCGAAACTTGTTACCCATATTTCAGTTGTGTTGTTTGGATTAAAAAAAACCCGTGTCGGCATCTGGAAAGGATAATTGCTCACATTTGAAAAAACAGGCGTTGCTGAATTGATGTTACTGCTCATCCATAGACCTTGTGATTCAGTAGTTAAATAAATTTCATTGGCGTTACCGGGATTGAAGGTACAGGAGTTAACCCTGTTGAGAATAGAACCAGTAAGTTTTGTCCATGAAATTCCGCGTTTTGTAGTTTTGTACAATCCACCTAAACCATTCGGAACTCCACCACATCCGCTGAAAACTCCTACATACCAAGTGTTCTGAGATACATCATTCGGATCAACCACAATATCTTTGGTCCAGTAATTCATTCCCGCATCCGAAACATCTGTCCACGAGTTTGCTAAAGGGTCATAAATAAAACATCCTGAACTTTGTGTAAAGTTTGTAGCGATTCTTCCAGAAAATGTTGCAACAAGTTTTCCATCGTTGAGTACTACGAGGCATGCCGGATGACCTTCTGTACGCGGTGGTGCAGGCAACAGTGTCCATGTGGAAGTAGCAAGGTTATTCAAATCATTGCATCGGTAAACACCTCCCGCAGTGCCCGTTCCCGCGTGATTAATAACACTTGCATAAGCGCGCGTGGCATTGTTAGGGTCAAGCACAACCCAGAAAACAGGATGCCCAAACGAATGAAGCGGCAACCAAGTAAATCCATTATCGGTTGAGTAAACAATATTACCATTAGCATCAGCAACATCCAATTGTGCATCCGACAAGCGCGAGGTCTGGTACATATCATGAATGTTGGAAGTACCGCCATACAAAGTTCCGTTTGCTCCCCGCGCAACTCTATAAGTTGTATTAGCCAAATTGCCGGTATAATTGAACGACCAGCGATTTCCTCCATCAATTGAACGGATACCTCCTATGTCGGTATAACTTGCCCACATGGTATTCGCATTCGTCCATAGCACCTGCCAGCAGGATGTGTTTTCCATACCAATGCTGTTGTAGTTCTGTTTTTTGGGTGTTGGAGAATTGGCAGGATGCTGGTTCGCAGCAGCAGTATATGCCTGTGTCCATGTTAGTCCGCCATCATTTGTTTTGTGGCAGAATCCGAAATCGCCAAAGATAACTTCATCTTTGTTGTTCGCAGCCACATCAAACCCCAACGAAGTTACTCCCCAGTTCCAGTTCATATCGCCTTGGTATCCGCACCATCCGGTAGTGATGTTCAGATTATTATTTGTATTAAACACAAGAGTCCAGCTTCCACCTGCATTCGTGGTTTTCATAATGTTAGGATAGAAACTTGAGCTGCTTCCAGCAAGGTACGCGGTGGTGGTGTCGTTTTCCGCCATGTCAACATACATCGGGTAATCAGTTCCCAATGTGATTCCCGTTGTTTTTGCCGTCCATTGGCTTGTTCCGTAATCACAGGAATAAACTCCTGCCATGAAACCAGAGAAATTGTTGCCCTGCAAACCAACATACATATTCGCTGCAGTTCCGGTAAGACAGAAAAAACGTGTCGTCGTTCCAACTTTTGCTCCTGTGAAAGAAAAAATTGCTTCAGCAGCTGGAATGCCTGTGATAGCTGCTGTGTTCCATGAAGTTCCACCTGTTGTGGAAACCAGCACGCCGTCATTCGTGCCAACATAAATATTATTTCCATCGAAGAAGACACCGCCAACAATATTTCCTGCAGTAGCGTTCACTGCGGTGTGAATCGAAGTAAAAGTTGTTCCCCCATCATTAGAAAAATAAATATTTCCGTGAGAAGAAATAATAATACGGCTGGGGTTGTTATAATCAACATGCATTGTCCATATATCGGAAGCAGGATTAGGATTTCCAGCAAGCAGAGTCCAGGTTACACCATTATCGGTGCTTTTTACAGGTATGGCAACATGTGCAGGACCAGGGTAACTAATGTTGTACAAAAGATTGGCAGTTGAAGTAAAACACATTTTTGAATTATGCCCGCCCACGAATTGTGAAAAATTCAATTGAGAATAGGTGAGTCCAAAATCCGTTGTGTGGAAGAGTTCACTCATATCGCAGGCGATGTAATACTCGTTGTTGTTTGCGGGATTAATGCTGGGCGAAAACAATCCTCCGCCTCCGCCAACACCGCGGGAATTCCAAGCGGCTGGCTGAGCCAGCGACATGTAAAATGTGAATGAAATGGCAGATATGAGTAATAGTTTCATTGCGTTTAGTTTTGAAAGTTAAAAATAAATGAACTACCCTGCAGCTCCAAAGGTGCAAAGCACTCCTGTGGAGACTCCTCGCGGAGGATACCCACTGGCGAAGGCGAATAAATTCGGCATAACATTCTTACTCACCACTGCACCGCCACCTGCTTGGGTGCGCCTTTGTTATCTACATAGCGAACAAATCCGTTGGCGCGACCGAACGCAACAACATCCCGCAGCACTTTCACATCCTGCTGACAGTAGCGCGCAATTTCTTCCACCTTTCCCTCCTTCCACCATCGGAGCGCCTGCAATCCATCCGCCGACTTGCCGAGACCGAGCGTTGCTTGAGCAAGCGCATCAAGCCGAATGCGATGTCCAAGTCTTTTCGTAAGATCGACGAGCACATCGAACGACTTGAGTTGCAGAGGAAGAACGTTGCCGTAGTAGCTCAGCACACGCGCATCGAACCGATCGCCGTTGAAACTTACAATCTTGTCAAACGGTTGCAAGAAGTTGAGCATCGCCGGAATCGAATCCTCAAGCCACGCCACAAATCCTTCCTTCTCGCACCACGTGACTGCCACCGAAACGCGCATCAAGTGGATATTGTTCCACCCGCCGACCTCCTCCGCCGAAAACTGCGTTTCAACATCGTAGTAGACTTCCGAAGTCGTCATTGTTCACTGTTCATTGCTCATTGTTCATTGCTCACTGTTCATTGCTCATTGCTCATTGCTCATTGCTCATTGTCCATTGTCCATTGTTCATTGCTCATTGTCCATTATTCATTGTTCATTGCTAACTGCATCCGTACGCAGGAGGGACGAAGTTGGGATCGTCGCCGTTCTTCACCTCGCCGTTCATCACGAATTCTTTTTTCACGAGCACACGATACCATCGGCGAAAAGATTCTACAAGAATCAGCACCGCGCAGACCATCATCACGATGAGGAATGCGGTCGTGACGTAACCATTCACCATTGTTTTCGGGTTGGAAATTTGCGGCACGGTAATGTCGCGGATGTTCAGCCACCCCGCCGTAAGCGTCGTGATGGAGACAAACACCATCGGCACGAACGTTACCCAGGCATACCGAACTTTGCCTGCGTTGATGATTGCCGAAGTCGCAACGGCCAGCGCAACTCCCGCCAACAGTTGATTGGCGGTTCCGAACAACGGCCAAATGGTGCTAATGCTGCCGTTCCAAATGAACCACGCCCACGCGAACACGACAAGGCCGGAGGCAAGAATGTTGCCCGGCAGCCAATCGGTGCGAGCAAACGGTTTCCACGCGCGGCCGCCGAATTCCTGCACCATAAATCGCGCCACACGCGTGCCTGCGTCGATGGTGGTGAGAATGAACAGCGCTTCGAACATGATCGCAAAGTGATACCAGTACGACATCAAGCCCGCCATGCCGGGGATGCTCGAAAAGATTTGCGCGAAGCCCACCGCCAGCGACACCGCGCCGCCCGGTCGACCGGCAACCGTTTCACCCACTTCCTGCTGAAGCCAATCGAGATTGACCGGCGAAAGCCCGAGCATCTGGAATTTTTCCGGCGTGAGGTTAATGGCGAAATAATCTGCAGGCCACAGCGAGCTTGCGGCAATGAGAGCGATGATACCGACGACGCCTTCCATCAGCATAGCGCCATAGCCGATAGCGCGCGCGTCGCTTTCTTTTGTCAGCATCTTCGGCGTGGTGCCGGAAGAAACGAGCGAATGGAATCCCGAAATGGCGCCGCACGCAATGGTGATGAAGACGAACGGAAAGACCTTGCCGGGGATGATCGGTCCGCCGCCGTGAATAAATTCGGTGATGGCCGGCATTCTCAATTCCGGCGCAACGATGAATACGCCGACGATCAACGCGAAGACGGTTCCAATTTTCATGTAGGAACTCAGATAGTCGCGCGGCAGCAGCAACAGCCACACCGGCAGCACGGAAGCGAAGAACCCGTACACCGCAATCGACACGATCAAACCTTCACGCGAGAGCGTCAACGCATTGCCGAGCAACGTGCCGTGGATTTTTCCTCCCAAGAACACCGCCACAAGAATCGCCACCACGCCGATGACACTTGCTTCAGAAATCTTGCCGGGACGAATTCGATACATCCACGCTCCGACGAACAGTGCAATCGGAATTGTGGCGGCAATGGTAAACATTCCCCACGGACTTTCGCGCAGCGCGTTGACCACGGCCAGCCCGAGTCCCGCCAGCGCGATGACGACGATGATGAGGATGGCGACCGAGCCGACAAGACTTGCCAGCGGACTGACTTCGTGCCGCGCGATCTCCGCCAACGATTTTCCTTTGCGGCGAATCGACGCACCGAGAATCACGAAGTCGTGCACGGCGCCGCCAAGGCACACGCCGATGAGCAGCCAGAGATAGCCGGGAAGATACCCGAACTGCGTCGCTAACACCGGACCGATTAACGGACCCGCGCCGCTGATGGCGGCAAAATGATGGCCGAACAACACCCACTTGCTGGTGGGATGATAATTCTGGCCGTCGTTCAATTCGTGCGCCGGCGTTATGCGCGCATCATCTAACGCAATCACTTTGGCGGCAATGAAGGCGCTGTAGTAGCGATACGCAAGTGTCATCACTAACAACGCAACAAGAAGAAACGGAAGTGCGTTCATGAGAACTTTTCCCAAAGGGATGCCTGCCCGTCCGTCAGGCGGGGATACCCAAGAGTGGTTGGTTTATGACTGCGTGAGTGATGAAGATTGATGGGT
>JACRFF010000296.1 GCA_016218005.1 Ignavibacteriales bacterium | reverse complement strand
GGAACGCAGACAGCGACGCATTTCCTGCGATCACCTGTGACCGATCAGGATGTGACATATTACTATGGCGTCGGTGCAGTGGATGCTATGGGGAATGTCGGTCCGGCGGGGATCGCACCTGCTCCGATCACCACGAAAGCGAAAGGGGTCCCGGTGATCTCTCCGACAGCTCCGCCGAATTTTGCCGCAGACGGATCACTGAACGAATGGGCTTCCATTCCTCCTATCCGATTGAATGCATTTGGTCCAAATCCTGCCGCACATCTGGTGCCCGGCGGGAAATTAACGGACAGTCTTGATCTTTCGGTGAAGGTCTATCTTGCAGTGGATGCCAATAACTTCTATATCGCTTATGATGTGGTGGATGACATCGTCTCGGTCGATACAAGTGAAACAGTCTCTACTTGGTCGAATGATGCACCGGATATCAATATCGGATTGTATGACTGGAGAGGGACATCCCATAAAGGATACTCACGCGGTGCTAAACCGGATTATATGCTGCGGTTCTCACAGAATCGTATCAACAACGATAAAGGGATCGGTAATCAGATTGTCATGTATCCCGGAGCGAACTATATATGGAAAGTGAAACCGCTGCAGCCGGGATATATCGTCGAAGCAAAGATCCCATTCAGTACGTTTGCCGGGATCATTCCGGGGGACAGTCTGTTCATTCCGAAGGAAGGGATGAGGATCCCGATCGACTTCTCGATCAACGACCGTGATGCAGCATCCGCCAGGGAAGCGATCCTGAGCTATTCAGTGTTGAACAATGATAATTCGTGGCAGAATATGTACAACTGGACACATACCTGGATTGGACCGAAATGGGTCACCGCGGTGGACCGAAACATCTCCGCCGAACGGACATTCTCCCTGTCACAGAATTATCCGAACCCGTTCAATCCTTCCACTACCATAGGATTCACTCTCCCCGTTCAGAGCTGGGTTAAAGTGAAAGTATATAATCTTCTTGGTCAACAGGTTTCAACACTCGTGAATGAACAATTGTCTGCCGGTGAACAT
>JACRFF010000300.1 GCA_016218005.1 Ignavibacteriales bacterium | reverse complement strand
GGATGGGAATTTGCAACACGTCGCTCGCTCCAATCGAAAGAAGCGGATATCCGGGAAGGCTGTCATAGTCGTACGAAAACTCCGACGAATATTGAAATCGGCATGACTGCATTGCCTCGCCCAGCGAATGTGTCCACGCGCCGTACGGGGCGGCAACGCCTTCGGGATGCAGGCCGGAACGCTCTAACTCCGACAGCGCCGTTCGCAGGTCGCGTTCGAACTCTTGTTTCCGCGAAAACACTCGATGCTCATAGCCGTGCACTGCCACCTCGTGTCCTTGAAGCTCCTTGAATACGTTCAAGTGGAACTGTTGACTTTGTACATCGACGAACCACGTAAAGGGAATTTGCCGCCGTTGAGCAAGCGAAGCAAGCTGCCGAATGCGTTCCTCCGTTCCGTGGTCGGTATCGACTCGAAACAAGAATAGTGTCGGTTCCGACCCAGGATAGTACCACGAGTGGCAATACGGCAATCCACGCTGCGCAAAAAGGTATTGCAGCGCCGAGCGGACGATGCGCGCCACACCTCCTTTGTGCAATGTTGCCACGCGCTCAAACGGCAATCGCTTTTCTTTACTGTAGAATGACTTCGTGAGAGAATCATCGTACAACATCGTCTCTGCCGGATCGAACGGAAGCACAACGATGGAACCCCTGCCGATAGACCCCACATAGGCCGACGGCGTTCCGTGATTCGTGCGCAACGCATTAGCTTGAGGAAGAATTTGACAGCCTCGAGAAATGTCAACAACACCGATAGAGCGAAAAGGCCCTTCATCTCCTCCGACAACATACTCCACAAAATCTCCGGTGTAGCGGCATCGTTGGAAGGAAGCCTGCCTACCGCCCGCCTGCTCGCCTCGCTGCCCGCTCCGACTCGCCCGCCTAGACTCGTCGAGGCTGGTCGGAGACAAGGCGAGAAGCTCCGGCGAAGCGGGCAGGGACAGGCATGCAAAGGCTCGCGTTGAACACAAGAGCGCGCCGCCATCCTCAAGAAATGTATTCAGAAATTTTGACTGACGGTAATCCAGCCTATTGCCTGCAACGATGACGGCATACGTATCCGCTCTTGGAAGATCGGCCACCAGAGAGTACGGAACACCCTCTTGCTTCAGCAAGAGTTCCCAGCCGGGATGAGCATCGGCAATACCGACGGCAAGATTCATACGAATTGAGACCTCAGTTCCCGAAGATCACCAAGCGAAATTCCTTTTGACACAACGAGGGTAATGAGAAAGATCAACCCGCCAAGAGCAATCTTTGCCATCACGTGGAGTGGCGGAGCAAAAAACAGCACCGCCGCCATCGCGCCTACCGCCATCAGCAAACCCAGCGTATGTTTGGGAAGATGAATCACGACCGTCGATCGAACAGCGCGGTGCATCATCCAAACTGTCGCGGCCTCAGAAAGAACGAGCGCCATCGCGCCGCCGACAACGCCCACGGCGAGGATCAATCCTATTATTGTGAAGCCATAGATAAGTCCGCTGATAACCATGATGTGCGCAAATTCCTTTTCTCTTCCTGTCGCAATCATCGCCGAGACAAACACGGTGTGGATCATCGTTGCCAAAAAATACCACAACACGATTTGAAAAACGGCCGCAGAGGCAAGATACGCAGGGCCGAAGACGAAGACAAGAATTTCCTCCGCCAGCATCCCGCCGCCAACGCACAACGGCAATCCGGCGATGAACATCCAGCGAAGCGTGCGGCTGAGCGTTTCCGAAAGCACGGCGGGATTGGCACTTTGAAGACGAGAGGATGCGGGCAACAGTACGCTCCCAAGCACCCGGTCGATCATCAGCAAAAAACTGACAAGACGAAATCCTGCGCTAAACACTCCCGCCTCTTTCGTGGAGAGGATCAACCCGACCGCCATGATCGGAAAATTCGTGCTTACAAAGGCGATGATTCCTCCGATGCCCAATGGGAGCGAGGATTGGAGAATGGCCTTCCAACGTCTTGCGCTGAGCGTAAACCCCGTTAGAAGCTCATTCACCCCGTTAGACAAATTGTCTAACGGGGCAAGCGGGGCATTAAACTTTATGTTCGCTAAAACCAAACTGCATTGCCTACTCCGCCGAAGCAGCCGCTTCGGCTGCGAAGGCCGGGCATCCCCGCCCCGATGTATCGGGGCGGGGCGTTCTGCTTCTAACGGGGTAAAGGAAGTCCGGCTTCCGCCAGCAATATATTTCCACCACAAGAGTGCCGCAAGCGATGCATCGCCCACCAGCGCCGCTATGCCCGTGACCATGATATCGGCGGAAGATTTAACCCATAGAAGCAGGATAAGAAGATACACGAGCGCGGAAGCAATTCTTCCGGCGCCAATCACCATCATTTCTTCCCTGCCTTGAAAGTACCACTCCAAGAACAAGGCGTGCAGCACCACCGAACAGCTTGTCAAGAGGATCAGCCAGCCGAACCGGACAAGCGGCAAGGCGACAACAATGATGCACGCAGTCACGAACAGCACGGCGAGAGCATTGACGAAGCGCGTAAGGACCATCTCGCCCACGCCGAATTCCTGAGATTTCTGCGCGACTGTGCGCACGCCCATCACATGCAAACCGGCGCTGCTAAGAACGGATGCATAGGAAAGCACGGTCCAAGAGATAGCAACAGCTCCAAACTCCTCCATCCCGATGGTCCGAGCAAGATAGGCCAATGAAAAAAATCCCAGCACACGCCTCACAACGTCGCTCGTAAACAGCGAAAGAATATTTCTCGAAGTTTGCTTCATACAGACGGAACGTTCAACAGCGTATCAACAATCTGATGCAGCCGCTCGTGCCGCCGGGATTGAGGAAAGAGCGTTGAGATACGCTCGCGTGCCGCCGTGTTGACATCGGGAACATGATTGAGGGCGGCTTCAATGGCGGTAGGAAGCTTATGCTGACGGTCTGGGGAAATCACATAGCCGGTGTTCTCGATAGCCGCCCCGTTTCCGCCCACGCGTGTTGCCACCGGCGTACATCCGCAAAGCATCGCTTCACATAACGAGTTCGATAGTCCCTCTCGGCGTGATGGAAGGCAGAACACTTTTGCGCGTTGATACCACGACCGCAATTCAGTAGAATGAGCAAACGGAATTATCCGTACGTTTGTCGGTTTTCCCAATTGCGCGGCGAGCTGTTCATCAACCCCTATGAGAACAAATTGTTCACGAGGCAGCGCTCGTGCGGCACTAAACAAGAGGTCAATTCCTTTGACGAGGAATCGCGGCCGACCTGAAACGACCGCCACGGTCAGAACAAGCCTTTCTTTGTGTGCGTCGGGTTTCCAGAAGCCGGCGTCATATCCTGTGGGCACAACTTCGATATTGCCTCCGGCGTAGCGAGCGCGTTGCATTACTTCGCTCCTAAGACTTTCATCAACGGCCAGCACTTGATCTGCTTGACGCAACGCCAAGGCAACGACCTTGGACTTCCACCAACTTCGCCACAGCCCGTAGCCGAGTTGCGGTTCATCCGCTACGTCAACGCCGGCAATGATCAGAATTGATTTCTTGCCCATCAGCGCAGCGGCAAGAACGGCAACGGCACCGTAGACGGAGGCAAACCAGACAAACATGAGGTCTGCCTGCAAGACGCGAATCGGAATTTGAAACGCCCGCAGCCAACCAGCGCCAACGCAACGACTCACGTGTCCGAGTTGAGAAAGGAACCGAGCATCTTCTTCGATGAAGGGCGTAGAGAAAGCGGATACAAGAAGTATGTGCGGTCTGCGGGAACTGCGCACGATTGCTAGAGACGTGGACGAAAAGTCGATCAAGTTTTAGTTTCTAAAAGAAATATATCGATTCTGAAGACTCTTCTAACGCAGAAGGGGGGGTCTGCCGAAGGCATGGTTTTGCCATCGTCCATGTCTCTAGTCTTCTGCTTCGACCTCGAACTTGACGATGTCAAATCCTTTGAACGTGTCCCGCACGGCAAAGACCACGCCGCAAAACACCATCACCATGCCCAGCAAAAAAATATCGATGATGAGCCAACGAACTTGGATGTCGCGGAAAAAGAACTGCAACCCGATCAGCAGTGAAGTGGAGATAAACAGCGCGATCGCAATAAAATAGGAAACGAGCGAGTTGCGCACATACCGTGCCCGCTCTATCAATCGTTGGAGTTGGCGCGTAATGCTCGCAAGCCGTTGATTCTCCTCCAGAGTAAATTTCTTCGCATCGCCGGCCTTCACGAAGAGCTTGCGTTTCTCTTCATTCAGCAGTCGGATGCGATTCAGCACGGTGGAGAACTTACTGCTGATGCCGAGCGTCAGCAAACCGCACGCGCTGATCATAACCGCCGGCGCGAGGATAAGTTGAATGGCCTGCGTGACGTTAGAATCTTGTTGGAGGAAGTCGGTCATCGTTCCTCTCGGGCAAAGCGCAACGCCATCAACGCCGCGCCGTACGCGGGCGAGGCCTGCGGAGAGCGGAGAGCAATTGCCGGCAGTTCGCGCTTGATGGCTGCTGAAACGTATCGGGAATACCAGTTGTCGTTGGCCAGAAGACTGCCGATGAAGGCAAGCGGAATTTTTTTCCCTCGCGGCTTGAGCGGTCCCATTTTTCTCTGCACTGCCTTAATGACGCCGAGTAATTCTTCGGCTGCGCGTTTCAAAATTTTTTGGGCTACCGCATCGGATCCTGAGGCGGCTTCCATCACGAGCGGGGCCACCGAGGGAATTTCAAAATTGTTCTTGTACAGCGCAGTGATGATCGCTTCCTGCGAATCAAGATCGAATCGATGTGCTAGCAGGCCGGTCAGCTTCGTCGGTTTCCCAATCCCATCGACCTCTTTGGCGACCATTCGGAGTGCTTCGCGCCCGATCGTATGTCCGCTTCCTTCATCATCGATAAGTCTTCCCCATCCGCCGGCACGATGCACCTTGTTCTTTGCATCTTTCCCAAAGACCACCGAACCGGTTCCTGCAATCACGATGATGCCCGGCTTTCCGCCGTGCGCTCCTTCCAATGCACCTCTGGCGTCGCTTTCCACTTTGATCATAGCAGAAGCATGCAAGAGCTTTCCCAAAACCTCTTGAATGCCTTGCTCCATGCGCTGCTGGTCGGAAGCTCTGCCCGCTCCCGTTAAGCCTGCAACAATCGCAGCGATATCCTGAGGCCGACATTTTGCAGACTCGCAGGATTTCAAGACAACGTGTTGTATCGCCTGCGATGCTTTTTCCACCCCAACGATCTGAAAATTTGAACGCTCGCCCAGCGTAGAGGCCGCGCAGGTGCCATCGAGATCGAGTACCTCCGCCGTAGTTTTGGTTCCGCCGCCGTCCAATCCAATGACGTATTTCTTCTCATTCATGGCGCAAGCAGTGTACCGAGAAAACGAGGGAAATGCAAGATTGGCCAATCTGACGAATCGCGTTCTTTCCCTTCCACGCAAAATTGCGTATACTTTGCCGTTCCATGGAACTTTTTTCGGTTTCAAGCATCTCATAGAAGAAGCTAACTTGTCTAATTTCGGATGGGAGTACTCTGATGAAACAATTTGTCATCGCAATGTTGATTTCTTTTGTCGTTGCTACAACGGCAGCGGCACAACGGAAAGCGCCGCTCTTCTCTCTCAAGACTGCCGACGGGAAGGTCGTTGAGCTTGCAAAGCTCAAAGGCAAAGTTGTCGTCGTAAATTTTTGGGCAACGTGGTGCGGGCCTTGTCGTGCAGAAATTCCTGCGTTCCTCGAGGTCTACCAACAATACAAAGAAAAGGGACTTGAAATCGTTGGCATAAGCGTGGATGACGACGGGTGGGGGGCAGTCAAACCATTTGTTGCGAAGTACAAGATCACTTACCCCATCGTGGTCGACAATAACAAGGTTGCTCGATCATTCGGCGACCTTTCGGCCATTCCAACAACGTTTGTCATCGACAAACAAGGAATGATCGTTGAAAGACACGTTGGGTCGATGAATAAGCGCGATTTTGAAGACCTCATCAAACCACACCTGAACTAAGGTTTCCATCATCTCACCGTTGAACACGAATAGCATGAAGCTCACTCGGTTTTTTTTATCGATGTTGATGGCCGGCGGTTCGGTTGTTCCTGCAATCGCGCAACCTGTTTCTTCAGCGAACAAAGTAACCGCCGAGGTAAAACTTTCTTCTGATGTTGTCTTCACTGGCGGGTCCGTGCGGGCTGCTGTGGTGTTGCACATTCAAGATGGATGGCACATAAACTCCCACAAGCCAACGTTTGACTACTTGATCGGCACCTCTCTTCAGTTGGCACAGAACGCAAAGGCCATCATTTCGGATATTCAGTATCCGGAAGGTAAACGGCTCACTCTTGGTTTTGCCGATCAGCCGCTTGATGTGTATGACGGTTCAATCAAGATCCTGTTCACACTGAAACTTTCTGATAAACTTGTTGCAGGGAACGATTCGGTTGTCGCCTTCGTGACCGCTCAATCGTGCAACGACCAAGTCTGTTTAGCGCCGGCTGATATCCGAGCAACAGTCCCATTAACGATTGTGCAGCAGGGTACGCAAGCAAAAAGCATCAACCAAGATTTTTTTGCTTCGTACAAGCCCGCCGAGCGTGCTGGACAACCCGTTCCGAAAAACGACCTTGCCGATATTTTTTTCGAACGCGGATCGTTGGTCGCCTTCCTTGCAATCTTTGTCATCGGCTTGGCATTGAATCTGACGCCCTGCGTGTATCCCATGCTTTCGGTTACCGTTTCCTTATTCGGCAGCCAAACAGAAACGAACATTGTCCGCATCGTGCTTAAGGCAGTCGTGTATGTGCTCGGCATCGCATCGATGTACAGTGCGTTGGGCGTAACCGCGGCCCTTGGCGGTGGATTGTTTGGCGGCTGGCTGCAAAATCCGTGGGTACTGGGAAGTATTGCTGCCCTTCTGTTTGGTCTCGCTCTCAGCTCATTCGGCTTGTACCAGATTCAGATGCCGTATTGGCTCACAAGCAAATTGGGCGGTACAACGGGCACCGGTTTGATTGCAACGTACCTAAGCGGATTGGTGGTTGGCGTTTTCGCCGCACCGTGTGTCGGTCCGCCGGTTATTGCTTTAATGACCCTCGTAGGAAGTAAAGGAGATCCGGTGTTTGGCTTCTGGGCTTTCTTCACGCTCGCCCTCGGACTTGGATTTCCCTATCTCATCCTTGGAACCTTTTCCGGCTTGCTGAAGAAGATCCCGCGATCCGGCACGTGGATGGTGTGGGTGGAGCGAATCTTTGGCGTTGTTCTCACCGGCGCGGCGCTATTTTATTTTGCCTTGGCATTGGCTCCAAAGATCGCGCAGTACGTCGTTCCCTTCACTCTCGTGGCAGGCGGTGCGTATCTCGGGTTCATCGAGAAGTCGGGGAGAGAGAACAAATTGTTGCGGCGCGTGCAATGGGCGTT
>JACRFF010000302.1 GCA_016218005.1 Ignavibacteriales bacterium | reverse complement strand
CCTCCTTATACTCATGGTTAACCTTGTTATGATATTTCCGCCAACCATCGGCCCGATGGCAGATCCATTGGAGGTTGCCTCAAATGTGGCGCCGCCGTGGTATTTTTCAGCTACATATAAATGGATAACCATTGCGCCGAGACAGCCTGCATTATTCGGAATTTTACTCTTTTGTGCGGTTTTTGTCTCTTACCCATACATAGACAGATTCCTCACAGAGAGGGGATTCAATATGGGGAGGGTAAATATAGTTATTGGAAGCGCAGCAGTTCTCATTTTTGCAATATTGACTCTCTGGAATCTGGTGATTTGATAAAAAAAGGAGGTAAAAATATGCAGAACAAGGATTTTAATCTTATGAAGTATTTTATCGGCGCGTTAAGCCTCATCCTTTTTATAGCGCTCACGGTAGTAGGCTATGTAGAGGTAAAGGCAAGCAAGGAAGAGATACGGCCGTACATTTCAGCCACCAATAAAAAGTGTATAGACTGCCATGTTAAAAAAGGGATAGGGGAGGGGCAGGTAAACGATTGGAAACACAGCCGTCACGCTGAAAAAGGCATAGGGTGCATTGAATGCCATAAGGCGGATGGAAAAGACCCTGATGCATATAAGCATGAAGGGTTTATTATTGCCACAATAGTTTCGCCAAAGGATTGCAGTAAATGTCATGAAGATGAGGGAAAGGAGTTTCAGGAATCTCACCATGCCCAGGCAGCCAAATTTATAGGTTCTCTTGACAATTTTCTTGGCAATATAGTTGAAGGGCCTGCAGCTGCAAATGCAGGGTGCAGACAGTGTCATGGGAGCGAGGTAAGAGTAATGGCAGGTGGCAAGTTAGATCCTGCCACATGGCCGAATACAGGCATGGGCAGGATAAATCCTGACGGTTCAAAAGGTTCCTGCACAGCCTGTCATGCCAGACACAGCTTTTCTACGGCCCAGGCAAGACAGCCTGAAAACTGCGGCAAGTGTCACTTGGGCCCTGACCATCCTCAGATAGAGATCTACAATGAAAGCAAGCACGGCATCCTCTATAATGCCAATAAGGATAAGATGAATCTCAAAAATTCAAAGGATAAATGGAAGCCGGGAAAGGATTATCTCTATCCAACCTGCGCCTCATGCCATATGAGCGCAACAGAAACGCAGAAAGTAACCCATGATGTGGGGAAACGGATATCATGGACGTTAAGGCCTGTTCTATCAACAAAGCTTGAGAACTGGGAAGAGAGGAGAAAGGCAATGAAGGATGTATGTTTCTCCTGCCATGGAACTGAACAGGTAGAAAATTTTTATACCCAGTATGACGATGTTGTGAATCTCTATAATAAGAAGTTTGGCGGGCCTGCAAAAGAGGCGATGGAAAAGCTGAAGGCTGCCGGAAAGATAACCCCTACGCCGTTCGACGATAAGATAGAGTGGACGTTCTACGAGCTATGGCATCATGAGGGGAGAAGGGCAAGGATGGGCGCATCTATGATGGGACCTGATTTTACTCAGTGGCACGGTTTCTATGAAGTGGCAAAACATTTCTACAATAAATTTATCCCCGAACTGAAGGAGCTTGATCCGAAACTTGCGGAAGGGATATTGGCAAGGGAAGAACATAAATGGAAGAAAGGACTTTCAAAGGAAGATGTTGCAAAGACTATGGAATATTATCAGGAGAGGTATACGCAGTAGCTTAAATACCGTGATCCGTGACCGTAAAGAAAAGTTTTTAACGGTCACGGACAACGGACACGGTATTATGTTCCCCGCACGCACGGGGAACATCCTGAACAAAAGGTGAACCGTTGAAGGGTTGTGATTTGCTTTCAGTTCTTTGGCTCTCTATTTTGGAATCCAGTTGACGCAAAGGACGCCGCCGATGGTGCGCAAGTGATCGACCTGCCGTACGGCGGCAAGTCGTTCAGCATGACGATTATCTTGCCAAGCGGAGGAACCGATATCGATCAGTTCGCCTCTTCGTTAACGCAAGAGCAGTGGAATACGCTTGTCGGCAAATTGGATTCGAGCAAAGTGGAGTTGTACCTTCCAAAGTTCAAACTCGAGTACAACAAAAAACTGAACGAAGAATTGAAAGCGCTGGGAATGGGAATCGTGTTCAGCGACTTTGCAGACTTGTCCCGCATCAGTACGTCGGCTCCTTTGTGTGTTAGCAGCGTCGTTCACAAGACGTTTGTGGAAGTCAATGAAGAAGGAACGGAAGCGGCGGCAGTGACATCGATTGGCATAGGTATAACACGCGCTTTTCCCAACCCTACACCTGTAATGCGAATTGATCGACCGTTCATCTTTGCGATCCGCGAGCACGCATCGGGCACGATCCTCTTCATCGGAAAGATCGTCAGTCCGTTATAGCGTTGAGGCGAATGATTGTACGTTGGTAGCTGCTCATCACGGCAATCGCATCATTGTCCGACGAGCCGTTTCACTCGCGCGGCTTCCCGCTTCGGAACGCGAATCTTCACGATAACCGAGTTCTCACGGTAATCCTTATCTAACACTTCGCCGAGTTCGTGGAGTTGGGAAATAAGTTTCTGGTTTGATTGCGGAATGGCGACGTCGAGTTCCGCAAACTCCTGACGCACAAGCCCCGCTACCGCTTCCTTAAGCCCCAAGATGTTGATTCCACGCGCGGCAGAAATGAACGCGTGCTGAGGGTGCCGCGTGGCAATTTCCGTCAGCACCGCGCGGTCTTCAAGCCGATCAATCTTGTTAAATACCATGAGCGTCGGTTTTTCGCCCACGCCGATGTCGTGCAGCGTATCGACGACAACCTTGATCTGGTCTTCGAAATATTTGCTGGAGACGTCGACAATATGGAGAATCAGATCGGCTTCGGTAATTTCCTCCAACGTGCTCTTGAACGACGCAACGAGATGATGCGGCAGTTTGCGGATGAATCCTACCGTGTCGGTCATCAGAATGTCGAGGCCGCTCGTCAGCGAAACGAATCGCGTTGTGGGGTCGAGCGTTGCGAAGAGGCGATTCTCGACGAATACCTCGGAGCCGGAAAGGAGGTTCAGCAGTGTTGACTTGCCGACGTTGGTATAGCCGACAAGCGAGGCGCGCGTGTGTTTCGTTCGCCCCTTGCGTTGGGTCAGCCGCTGCTGGCCGATGCGCTCGAGTTTCTCCTTGAGCGTACTAATGCGCGTCTTGACCATGCGCCGGTCGGTTTCGATTTGCGTTTCGCCGGGACCTTTGGTGCCGATGCCGCCGAATTGCTTCGAGAGGTGCGTCCATTGCCGTGTAAGTCGCGGAAGGAGGTATTGCAATTGCGCCAGCTCGACTTGGGTTT
>JACRFF010000299.1 GCA_016218005.1 Ignavibacteriales bacterium | reverse complement strand
TCGTACCTCGCCTGCGATTTTATCCAGCGCAAGACCTCAATACCGCTTATTCCCGGCATCGACCAATCCAGCAATATGGCAGACAACTCATTTGCATGTTGTTCAATCAACGCTTGCGCATCGCTGCCATTCCCCGCTTCAAGCAAATGGTAGGCTTCCCCTTCAAGATATTTCCGGATCAAGAAGATCATCACGGGATCATCATCTACGACAAGAACCAAGTTCATGATTTGGGTTTGCTCGGTGGACAACATGCGGTATTAACTTACCGAATGAAGGAAGGAAAGTCAACAAATGACGCCGCGCTACAGAAGCGTCGCAACACCAAACGTTACGTGGAGACCGGTAGGATTCATGAACCGATACGTAACGTCGAGACGAAGCAGTCCGAGAATTCTGTTGATGCCGGCCCCTGCTTCAACGTACCAACCGTCGGTGGCATGGATCAACAGGCTAGGTTGAGGTCGCTCCATCCACGAACGCGCAACCGTTCCGTACGTGAGAATCTCGATACTGTTCTTGTAAAGGTACGGGATATTAAGCGCGAGGAATGGCGTGCTGCGAAAATTATGCTCGACCGTTGCAATCACATAATTCTCTCCGCCAAATTCGTGAGGCGTGGCTCCCCGCAAGACGCCTGCCGGAGCAAAGTCGAGATATTTCGTATCCAACGTGAACACGTGTTGCGTCGGCACGGTTCCGAATGAAGCCCCGCCCATGACCTTCACGGTGAGAGTTGGGGGCAGGAACAGCGCACCGAGCATTGTTGTGAAATGATATTCTCCCTGAAGTTTCACTTGCGTGAATTCAAACGCCGACCCCAATGTGCGCGATGAGTTTTCAACCTCCATCATTACACGATCGATGGGAATGAGGTTCAGCAAGATCGGCTCTTGGCCCCAACGCACACGAATTGTTGCCGAGCGAAGATTTCCTTCTTCGATCGGCGGCTGAGGCCGAAAGCGATTATCGCGATAGAAAAAACTGTAGTCCGAGCTTTGGCTGGCGGATGATTGCGTCTCGCTCTTGAACGACATCTCCGTTGCCCACAACCTCGACCACGTGGCTCGCAGCGTTGCTTGCCAGCCGCGCGCATAATAGTAATCCCGATAATCCTCTTTGTACACCAACGACCCGATTGAAATGTCGAACGGAGGATAGTAATTGCCGTCAGGAAAGTTCCGAATGCCTTCATCGAGATCGATCTGAAGAGCGAAGTTTCTTTTTCCATCAAAAAAGAATTCTACGCCGCCCTGCCATTTCGTTTTCTTATCCGAAAACCCGTATCCAAGTTTGCCGGATAAACGAAGCCGTGTGAAAACGCTATCGATGCTTGCTTGCGCTCCAAGGAACAATCCCTCGGCGCGGTTGAAGCGCACGTCGGCATACTGGAAAATACCGGTTTCTGCCACTGTTGCGAGCGACATCAACGGGCCGCTGGCACGGAATTGCTTATCCAGAGTTTGCGTGCTGTCCAATTGTTGGTACGCCACCTTCTCTTCTTTTGTCAACGGCAGCACTTCGTGCTTCTGCCAAAACGAGGAATCGAACTTCGACGCTTCCAACGATACCAGCCGACGCTGCATCGTACGAATCGTATCGGCAAAATCCGGATTAATCTTGTAATCATAAATCGTCGATGTCCTTTCAATTCCGATGGCGGGAAATGTTATGCCCGCAACGCCGATCTTGAACGATCCTTTCATCCGAATATCCAACGGCATCCAAAATCGATTCTCGACCAATTGAAATTGTTGGGCATAGGAAATGCTCATTTCCGAGATGAGCGGAATATTGAATGACTCATTCGGCGTCACCTCAACACCCACCAGCGCAAAGCGGTCATCGATCACGCTCAGCGTGCCGGCAAAGAGCGGCCGAATCCGCGACTTCGGGAGAAGTTTGATATCGAATACGTCGGTGCCGTTGAATTGCCGCGTTCGCTCAAGCTTAAAGTCATAATAGTCGAACGCCTCTTTGGCAGTCGGGCCAACAAAGCGGTAGTTGAAAAATCGAATCTCATCGTCATAGAAATTGACAATGGAGCCGACACTGGCAAAGTTTTGGTTCCCTATGACGTTGCCCGTTTGCCGTTTTTGCTTGATGACTTCACGCAGCGTGTCGCCCCGCTGCCAATAGCCGGTGGAATAGGATTCGGTAATTTGCGCGATGCTGGTATCGCGTCGCAGCACTTGGCGCGTGAACGCTTCAAATTGATAGGTCTTAAGATTTTCCACCCAGCGCTGCTTATTCTCAATCACCTTGCGCATAATGGCGATGGCCGGATCTTCGCCGGTGATGACAACCTCCGCCATTTGAATTGCGGAAGGAACCAACGACACGAACAATTCCTTGTCGCGGTCTAACACCACATCGACCGTATCAGATTTGTATCCGACAAAACTGAATGCAATGCGATAGGAACCGCTCGGTAAGGAAAGACGGAACGCGCCCTGAGCGTTGGCAATTGTTCCGTTGGATGTTCCGACCATGCGGATCGTCGCCGCCGACAATCCTTCGTTCGTAGCGGCATCATTCACCACACCAAAAATCGTAAACGATTGGCTTGATGCGAGCATATGAATGAAGAATAGAGCGGAAAATAATTTGAAGATCACGCGCTGTGTGGAAATCGGCGGCACACCAGTGTTACGTATGCGAGAGCGCCTATGTTGCAGCTTGAGAGTTATGCGGTGCGGTGTGTAGGAACGTGGCTGCACGAATGATGCCTCGTCAGGAAGCTATTGACCTGCTGCTTCCAGTAGAAGTTCCGCGATATCCTTTACTTTCACTCGCTCGGCTGCATCTTTGGCTTTTACACCGTCAGTTATCATCGTCATGCAGAACGGGCAAGCGGTTGCTACGGTTTCTGCGTGGGTGGCAAGCGCTTCTTCCGTTCGTTCGATGTTCACGCGCTTACCTTCCTTTTCTTCCATCCACATTCTTCCGCCGCCGGCGCCGCAACAAAATCCCTTGCTTCTCGATCGATCCATTTCTACCACCTGAACTCCTGCAATTGATTGCAAGACTTCTCGCGGCTCATCATAGACTTCATTGTAACGGCCAAGGTAACACGAATCGTGATACGTCACCTTCTGCGCCTCCGCTTTTGAAATCTTCAGCCGCCCTTCGTTGATGAGCTGCACCAGGAAATCCGTATGGTGCTTCACTATGTAGTTGCCACCGAACTGCGGATACTCATTTCGCAAAGTATTGAAACAATGCGGACAACCGGTAACGATGTTGCGCACACGATAACCGTTGAGCATCGCGACATTTTCTTTCATCAGCGTTTGGGCGAGGTATTCGTTGCCGAGCCTGCGGGCGGAATCTCCGGTGCACTTTTCTTCGGCGCCAAGGATGGCAAACTTCACTCCCGCCTGCTGCATCAACTTCGCAAACGCTTGCGCCACTTTTCTGTATCGGACATCGAGCGCGCCGGCACAGCCGACCCAGAATAAAACTTCGGCGTCCGGTTGTTGCGCAAGAGTCGGAATGTTCAGTCCTTCCGTCCACTCAGTTCTCGCCGACGGCGGGAATGCCCACGGTGAGAAATTGTTTTCCAGATTGCGGAACACCGTCTGCACTTCCGGGGCAAAGTTCGATTCCATCAGAACAAGATTGCGGCGCATATCGATAATGGCGTCCACATGCTCGATGTTCACCGGACACTCCTGAACGCACGCCATGCATGTGGTGCAGGCAAATAATTCTTCCGCCGAAATATAATCGTGCACCAGATGTTTCTCGGCAGGATTCTTTTGGCCCGCGTTGACTTTCGGCATTTGATGGTCGGCAACGATCGGACCTTTCTCTTCAAGCCGCCGGCGAATATCGACGATGATCTTCCGTGGGGAAAGAAGTTTGCCGGTCGTGTTTGCCGGACACGCCGCCGAGCATCGGCCGCATTCCGTGCACGTGTATCCATCGAGCAATTGTTTCCACGTGAAGTCATCCACATCCGCCGCGCCAAATTTTTCCACGCCTTCTGCCTCGAAGTCGAGCGGCTGCAATGCTCCTCGCGGCTTCAATGATGAGAAATATACGTTCGGCACGGAGGTAAGAACGTGCAAATGTTTCGAGTACGGAAGGTAATTCAAGAATCCAAGCACAAGCACGATGTGGCTCCACCAAAAAATTTCGTGAAGCTTCGCCACTTCTGTTGGAGACGACGGCAGCATGGGAACGATCAGCACAGAAAGAAATCTTCCCGAGTTAAAACCGTGCGTTATTGCCATTCTCGTTGCATTTTGTCCGAGCGTACTGACCATGATCAACGCGATGGCAATCAAGATGAGTGTGGCGTCAACTTGGCTATAGCCTCCGACTTGAAGTCGTTTTGGCTTGAGAACGTACCTTCGATAGAGTGCATACCCCACCGCAAGTATGACAAATCCTGCAAACAAATCTTGAAAAAAGACAAGGAGCGCATAGAACACGCCGAGAAATCGAAATGAGAACCCGGCGAACAATCCCTCGCCGAACGACTCCACCACCGCCGCGAGCAGCACAAGAAATCCCCAGAAGATTATGGCGTGCATCAAACCTGCCGCCGGTTCCGTCAGGAGTTTGGATTGGCCTATCGCCACAGTCAGCACACGCCTAAGCCGAGCACCCCATCGGTCGAATCGATTGTCGGGCTTTCCGATAGCGACATAGCGAAGAATTCGGCGGGTGCTTGAGACAAAAAAAACAATTGCAGCCAAGAAGACAACCACAAACAGGATGGTTTTCGTAATCATAAAATCTCCGGTTAGATCGAAAGTGTGCCGTTCAACACGGTGATGGCCTCACCGCAAATGGCAACAGATGCGATGTCCCCATCATTTGTCTTCACGCGAATCCGCACACGACCCGGCCTGCCAAGGCAATCGCCTTGCTCGCCGATGTATTCCGTACGCCCATCGACAAGCGATCGCGATTCGATTGAAATGCCTTCGGGTTCTGCATAGTGTTTAAGATACACACCAAGAGGGCCGTTCGCCGATCCCGTCACGGGATCTTCGTCCACCCCCATCGCCGGTGCAAAGAATCTCGAATGAACGGCAGACTCCTTCTCCACCGTTTCGAGTGTGAACAAACAAATCCCCAGCACATTTGTTTTCCTGCTGACGACCGAAATGCCTTTGGCATCAGGATGCAGGCTATAAAGTTTGGCAAGCTTACGCATTGGAATGTACAAATACAAATCCGAGACGATGGGGAGTCTCGTGTCAATGTCGCGGCTATGCAAACCCAACGTCTTCAAAGCATCGATGCCCAGATTTCTTTTCTTGAATTTCGGGAGTGGCAGTTCAAATTCGACATTCGTTCCGCGGAAGTTCTTCTCCACGCGCACTCTGAGAATCCCGCTCTTGGTCTGAAGGCGAAAATAGTGCTGCCCTTGGGTTTTCATGCCCGCCATTTCCTCCTCCGCAAGCGCATGAAATCCGGCAATCGTTGCATGACCGCATAACGGCACTTCATAGCGCGGAGTAAACCAGCGAATCTGCACATCGGCTTGCTTGGTGGATGGCGGAAGAATGAAAGCCGTCTCCGGTAGATTCATTTCTGCCGCAACCGACTGCATCTGCTGCTCCGTCATCCCCGATGCATCGAGCACGACCCCCGCATAGTTGCCGCCAAAGGGCTTTGAGGTGAAGGCATCGACTTGTTTGAATTTGTATGTTTTCATTGTTGGCCTATCAATTGTACAACGAGTGAACGATGTCGAGACCGGTTGTCGTGATCGATCAGGACGATCTGCTGCCACGTCCCGAGAAGTAATTTTCCTTTGGCGAATGGAACTGTCAGCGTGGGACCCATCAACGTAGCGCGAAGGTGAGAAAATCCGTTGCCGTCATGCCAAGTATTGTCGTGATGATATGGTTGTTCCTTGGGAATCAACGTGTTCAGCATCGACGGGATGTCGCGTTGCAAACCGGGTTCAAATTCCGTCGTTGAGATCGATGCCGTCGACCCGGCAACAAAAATCGTTGCGCTTCCTTCCATCAGCCGAGCATCGTGCAGTATCGACGCAACACGTTCGGTGATGTCGATGACTTCAGATTGTCCTTTTGTCTGGATTTCGATATGCTCGGTTACGATTTCCGTAGGTCCACGCAAACAAGTTGGTGTTGGTTTCTAATGTAGAAAAGTCGGCTGCGAAAAACGAAAAAACAATCACCGACAACGGCGTGAGCGTCGGCGGTGATGAGGTCGTTGAACACCACCTTTCCAAGATTCGCGTCGAGCACGATGAGGCGGTGAAGAAATCTTGTTTCATTCGAGCGAACCGATTTCTTTTGGACGTAATACGCATAGGGAACGTAATGGCCAATGATTGCGAATTCACCCGATCCCTCTTCGTGGCCGAACCGAGTCGCCCGTGCAATTGCTTCTCGAATCTCTTGAGTCACGACACCCTGCGCAAACGGTTCCGGAAATACCAAGCCTCGGTTCGCCGTCTCTCGTAATGCTGTTTCCCTCAAGCTCTGTGCCTCATGGAAGTTCTCAGCGAACTCACGGATAATAGTTCCGGTTTCAGGATCTATTTCCGAGGCGGTTCGTTTCTCAAATCCTGATCTAATGGAAAAAATGAATTCGGAGTTATGAAACCAGTACGTTTGCTCGGATTGCGACCAACGGAGTTTCCCGGTGGCAACATCATAAGCATATATACCGCGATGCTCTGGGAAATCCGGTTTGGCAAAACCGTGAAGAAGCAACTGACCGGCTCTGACCGTTTCAATACCGCACCACCATTCGTCGGGTCCACTCACATCCTGCCACCGTATTTTTCCATCATCCAATTGCAGGCACGTATATCGCGTTGAACGACGTTCGCCATTTCTCGTTTCAATGACTACCGAATCTTCATCAACCTCTATGTGCCAGATGGGATGATCGGAAGAATAGACCCATCGCTCAGACAACCGCTTGCCAAACCAACTACGAAAAGAAATAAATTCCGACGCCATCATTGACATACGTCAGTGAGTGATGACCGGAGGCAATGAATAGGCCGCCGAGTCGACGCGGAACGAACCCACAATTCCAAGTCCTCCGTGGACGTTGGAAAAATCCGGTTCGTCCGTACGAATTGAGTGCTCGTCGTTGAACCCATTCGTAATGCTGTATCCACGGTACAAGTTTTTGTCCGTCTGATACAAGTAGAAAATTGCCCTGTTGTACTCAAATCCTTTTGCAGCGTATTGAGTATCAAAGAGATTCAGTACATAGATGAAGGCTTCCACGGAGAATTGCGTTGCTTGATAGTAATCTTGGCTGATACTAAGATCGCCATAGGTAGTACGACTAAGCTTCGGATAGATTGGAATTTGCCGAGTTGTCTCACCAGCAGTATTCGCCGAAGACAATATGCTCGATGGCACCTCCATTCGTACGACGGCATTGCCAGCCGTGGTCAATATGATCTCAACAAACATTCGCACCAGAACGCCTTGCGTCGTGGGAGAAATCAGCTCCGACACCAGCAGCGATCCATCCAGATATTTGAGCGGTGTGTTCATCATATAGATAGCAGAAACGTTTATCTCTCCCTTGCCCGGCATAATGGTTTCAGCATACGCTTGCCCCATGGTTGGCGAATTGACAGTAATGCGATAGGTCGTTTTCCCAACAGGCTCAAACGGGTTGAGGACAAAAGCCTTTATGCCAGAAGAGTACCGAGATGTATCATCACGCATCACCGTGGTGTCTTTCATCGGCCATGCATTGCCCCCAGCTTCAAGCAAGACGCTTGCATCCACCACCGGATTATCTGTTACGATGGATAGTGGGTTGTTGCTGCTGGGGTCGTATGTCGAATATACTCGCGCATATTGCCGTGCTGATTGATTCGAAAGAACACAGTACACCACCATGCGTTTCTCATACTCTCCTTTCGGCGAAAAGACTTCCTTGCAACCAATGCCAGTCGCAACGATCGCAACCCATCCGACAAGGAAAAAGAGATGCTTCATCTAGAACTCCGCTCCCAGCGTAAGAGAAGGGAAAAAAGAAAGCATGTCCACCTGCTGGCCGGTCTTCCGGTCAAAATAGAATACATTCTGGTGGTCATACACGTTGATAAAGTGGAATCCCAAGGAAGATTTCACCGCAGCCAAAGTAAATCGGTACGTTACGCTTAGGTCCAATCGATGGTACGCGGGCAAGCGGGCGGCGTTTTTTTCTCCGATGCGTATGTACGGTGTTCCCGTTTCACCCACCCAGCCAGAGTTAAAGGCCGAACCAAAACGCAATCGGTCATAGTAGCCGATGGTTTGCGAGTACGGAAATCCACTGCCAAACTCCCAGTGAGCGGTCGCATCCAGAGCGTCGCCGGCGTGCCACACGGCGAGGATATTCAACGTGTGCAATCGGTCATACCGCGGCGGATAGACAAGTCCGCTGGCGTCGATTTCAGAACGGCTCACGGTGTAGGCAGCATAGCAATCCAACTCTGGCACACCGTACCTTACCAAAAATTCAGCCCCGAACGCGCGTCCTTTTGAATTGACGTAGTCAGGGTCAGCTTGATCAACTTTGTCGCGGTTGTAAGAAACCAGCGTCCTAAAATTTTTATAGTACACTTGAACTGTAGTTGACAGTGATTGAGCAAGGTTCACATCGAAGCCAAGGACATAATGATCGGCTTGCTCGGCGCGGAGTTCTTCCGGCACTTGTATCCACGCATCGAAAATCGAAATCACATCGTCTTCATTGTTGACGGTGATGAATTGTTGTGTAAACCTGCCAAACGACGCCTTCAGTTTCATCGACTCGTCAAGTGCGTAACTTGCATTGATGCGCGGCTGAATGACTTCAGCGCCGGCGACCCTCGTAAACAATGACCCGATATCAAAATGCAGTCCGCCATCAAGCTTCAAACGGTCAATCGTTGCCTGGTAGCGAATCCACGTGGAAACAGATGCGGTCGAACCCTTGACATTGCGCAAGTAACCACCGTTGTTGATAAGATTGAATTCGGTGAATGGGAAGTTAAACTCGAATCCAAAAAAATAGAGGTTGTGCGAATCGGTATAATAGGTTGCATTCGCGCGAACGCCCGCTTCCTCGATCTTTGTAGACATCGGTGTGGTTTGGCTCCCATCCTTTGCCACTCGCGCCGCTTCAAAGATGGAACGAAAACCGATCGCATCCACAAAAAGCCGGTCATCTACAAGTCCGCTTGCCGTTATGCCCAAAGCCGAAGTCCTCCACGAATAGTCGGGATCCGTCGAGCGAACGCTGTGCAGATCGTCGCCACTTTGGAACATTTCAACTCCCAATTGAGCTTCCGATTCATGTTCCTCACGCTTGAATTTGAAGAACCAATCGTAGAAAGAAACAGGCATGTCTTTGTGAAATGCGCGGGTGATCGAATTACCGAACAACGATTTCCTTCCACTGAAGAGCCATCGAAACTGGTCAGAGGCTGGTCCTTCAACCTGAACTTTTCCCGACACAAAGTTCAACGATGCCTTTCCCGCCAACCCGCTTGCCTTACCGTCCCTTGTTGTCATGTTCACAACA
This sequence comes from Ignavibacteriales bacterium, assembly GCA_016218005.1. Classification (GTDB taxonomy): domain Bacteria; phylum Bacteroidota; class Ignavibacteria; order UBA10030; family UBA10030; genus JACRFF01. The sequence goes on along the minus strand of JACRFF010000299.1, from coordinate 2,873 downwards.
GAAGAAAGTCGATCGCCATATCCCGGCGGAAAAGCTCCGGTATAGACCTCCGTGGTTTTGATAATGTCCGAATCAAAGATGCTGAAGATACCGAAGGCGTGGAAAGGATTGTAGATGCGCATCCCATCGAGAAGAATCAGATTCTGATCGCCGCCGCCGCCGCGAACGTAGAAATGCGCATTGACATCGCTGGTAGAAACAATGCCCGGAAGAATTTGGATGGCGCGAAAAATATCCTCTTGCAGAACGACCGGCATCGCCTTAATATCGCGCGATTCCAAAACGTGGACGCTTGTATTGATTTCCGTCAGTTCACGTTTGGCTTTCTCGGTAACCACCACCTCAGAAACTTCGACCGGTTCAGGGGCCAGAGCGAAATCGGCTGCCGCGCGATCACCGAGACCGACCACTACCTTTTTTGCTCCTCGTTTGAAGCCAATGGAACTGACTTGAACTTCGTGCGAACCTGTGGGAACGTTGCTGATGAGATAAAAACCGTTGATGTTTGTCGCGGCGGCACGATTGATCGATCGAATCTGCACGGTGGCGAAGGGAATTCGTTCGCCATTCGTACTGTCGGTTACGACTCCGCGGATGTCGCCTGTCTGCGCCCAGCTAACAACGGTGAAAACGGCAAGTAAAACGATGTGAGAGGAAATATGCCGCACGGTGGATAGCATCGGTTCACCGCCAAAGTACAAAACTTTGTGGCAAATTCAATGCACGGCAAGGAACGATGAGATGATGAGATGCTGGGATGCTGGAACAGCGGCCTTACGTACAACGGAAATGAATCTACTTGCGCGATAAGAGAAGTTCTTCGAGCTTTTTTACGACCTCATCATCAAAAGGTTTTGTGCTCGGAGAAAATTTAGCAACAACATTTCCCTCACGATCCAGCAGATACTTTTGAAAATTCCATTTCACAGTGCCAGGAAAAGGAGATTCATTGGTCAGATAGCGATACAGCGAGTTTTGCCCTTCACCTTTGACTACAGTTTTTGAAAACAAATCGAATGTAACTCCGTATGTCGATGTGCAAAACGATTTGATCTCTTTGTCCGTTCCCGATTCCTGCCATAAAAAATCGTTCGATGGGAAACCTACTATGATGAAACCGCGGTCTTTGTATTTCCTGTAAAGAGCTTCAAGATCTTTGTACTGAGGAGTGAATACGCATTTCGATGCAACATTCACGACCAAAACGACCTTGCCCTTGTAGTCGGCCATGGATTTCATTTCGCCGTCGATGGTCTTGGCTGAGAAGGAATAGAACTTTGCATCCTGAGGATTCGCCGACTGTGATAGTCCGCTGTTTCCTATCAGGTTTATAGCGCCAAACAGTATAGCAATGGAAGTTAATGACATAGGACTGCCCTCCTTCTCGACCAACGAATGCAGCATCTTTGATGATCAGCCAATAGACCTACCCTGCGAGCGAATCATGGAACGTCTCCATGGACAGCTTCAACAAATGCATTTTGCACCTGTTGCTCACGTCGTCTCGCGCAATGAAATTCTTGTTTGGCTGGAATGTCCTTCTCCGTGCAGAAGGACGCTGAGAATATAGACATCAGATCGGCGGAAAGCAACGAACAACCGCTCATCGTTACTTCCCACCGCGACTCGCCTCTCCTTCAATTCCCCTGTGAGGTTGGATGGCTTTCATGTCATCAAAGCGTAGGAAATCCTTCTTTCTCCAAAAACCAACAACCGATGCCGTGTCGCGGTAGGCGTTGAGTAGTGCGGAAGATGCTAACTGAAATGACAGAATTGGTTCCGCCACTTCCTTGTTATCCTGTGATAGATGGTAGGAATATACTTCCAGCACCATCGTGTCAAAAAATGGGATGAGCCGTAAGAGGTATGCATCTCTTGAGATAATTCTAATGAATTCGGAGAGGCGGATAAGCAGGGTACTTCGTTCTTCGGCGCTCGCTTCATCTTCTTCCGAATCTTCGATACCGCATCGAATCCACCATTCTCTTCTTTCGGGATAAATCATGGAGAATTCGATGGACGGGAAAAGGGGATGCCGCGAAGCAAGAGCGGGATCGAGTCGCCAAATATCTAGTACCGGCGACGCTTGGCCCTGCCTGAGTAAAGAAAGTTCGGCAGCGATGAACTCCGTTCGAGTCTCGCGCCGACCAACCAAGACTTCCTCGCTTGCTTCATCCACCTTCGTGGAATTCACAACGGTCCGTGAAAACGCCCCGAAGCTCTTAAAGAAAGAAAACGACAATAGCGCCAAGAGAAAAAAGAAAACAGCAATGGCGAGCGCCAAATGACTATCGTAGGTGATTGCCGCATACCACACGACAGGAACGGCCACAACAAGAAGGACGCTGAGCAGAATAAGAAAACTCGGATCACTCCACCATACTCGACGTCGCTTGAACACCCCACGGATACCGACCATCTTAATCCTCGGCGTGAGACGCACGACGTCTAAGTTTCTTTTTGACGCTGTGCAGCCGTTTGGAATCAAGTCGTTTCAACGAAGAAGTGATAGAGCGCTTCGTGGCAACTCGGTGCTGCCGGGGTTTCAAGGCGGCGTGAAGAACCTCCTGCAAGCGACCGACTGCTGCTTCTTTGTTCTGATATTGACTTCGATATTTTTGAGAAGAAATGTGAAGCACGCCATCGCGGTCCAATCGATGAGTCGCGTAACGTGCAATCAACGCCCGCTGCTCATCCGTTAGAGAGGGGGAATGAACTACGTCGAACAGTAATTCGACTCGCGTTTCTAATTTATTGACGTTTTGGCCGCCGGGTCCGCTGCTGCGCGAAGTGCGGAACCGGATTTCGGAAAGTGAAATGGAAAGTCCGGGAACGATTTCGAGAATTCGATCCGCCTTCAGATGAAATAGTAG
>JACRFF010000298.1 GCA_016218005.1 Ignavibacteriales bacterium | reverse complement strand
CGAAGGGCTCAGCCCGAAGGCTTCGCCCGAAGGGCTCAGCCCGAAGGCTTCGCCCGAAGGGCACAGCCCGAAGGCTTCGGCCCGAAGGCTCACGCGAAGGCTCGCCGAAATCCCGACTCCTCGCCCGACTACGTCGTTCGGGCGGGCAGCCGAAGCGCATACGTGTCCGGATCCACGAGCCGCAACAAGCGTCATTGGCAAAGCCTGCCCAAGGAGAAGTTTTGCGGTCGGAAGCATTGGTAAAGCGCTACAAGAAGCGCACAGTCGTCAGCGATGTGAGCGTTCAGGTGCGGCAAGGAGAAATTGTCGGATTGCTGGGTCCTAACGGCGCCGGAAAAACCACGACGTTTTACATGATCGTCGGAATGATTCGCCCGAATCAAGGTCGTGTGTTTATTGGCGCCGAAGAAATTACCGGCTATCCGATGTATCGGCGAGCGCGGCGCGGCATCGGATATTTGCCGCAAGAAACTTCGATCTTTCGGCGCCTTTCGGTGCGCGAGAACATTCTTGCCGTTCTCCAAACGACGCAACTCCCGCATAAGTCTCAGATGGAAAAGTGCGATCGCTTGCTCGAAGAATTTGGTCTTGCGTATATTGCCAACAGCAAAGGCTACGTGCTTTCTGGCGGCGAACGCCGGCGAACGGAAATTGCCCGCGCGTTGGCGCTCGACCCGAGTTTCATGCTGCTCGACGAACCGTTTGCGGGCATCGACCCCATTGCCGTTGAAGAGATCATGAAGACCGTTTCTAAACTCAAGGAACGCAACTTGGGCGTGCTGATCACCGACCATAATGTGCACGAAACACTTTCGATCACCGACCATTCCTATTTATTGTTCGAGGGAAAAATTTTGAAACAGGGGACGGCGGAGTTTCTTGCGAACGACCCTGAAGCTCGCAAATTGTACCTTGGGGAAAAATTCAAGTTGGATCGATATAGTTAACAGGAACTTGTAACACACGATTGCAGAGGAAGGACCGTGAAATGGTTGTCGTTTTAGAACCGGGCACAACAGAAGTTCAAATCGAAAACATCATCCGTGTTTTGCACGAACACGGGTTTGACATACACCGTTCCACCGGAGTGGCGCAAACCGTGCTGGGCGCGATCGGCGTCCGACCGGACTTCGACCATCGCCAAATCGAATTGCTGCCGGGCGTTGCCGAAGTGGTGCGCGTTACCGAGCCGTACAAATTGGCGAGCCGCTCGTTCAAACGCGACGGCACGGTGATCAATGTCGGAGGAGTCAAGATCGGCGGCGAAGAAATCGTGATGATGGCGGGGCCGTGTGCGGTGGAAAGCGAAGCGCAGATATTCACCATTGCCGAGCACGTGGCGAACGCGGGGGTGAAAGTGCTTCGCGGCGGTGCTTTCAAACCGCGCACCTCGCCGTATGCGTTTCAAGGGCTTGGCGAAGACGGACTGAAACTTCTGCGCCAGGCGGCCGATCAGTTCGGGTTGAAAGTCATTACCGAGGTGATGGACCGCAGCCAGATTGATATGGTGGAACGCTACGCCGATATTTTCCAGATTGGTGCGCGCAACATGCAAAACTTTACATTCCTGCGCGACCTTGGCAAAGCAACGAAACCCGTGTTATTGAAGCGTGGACTTTCCGCCACGATCGAGGAATGGCTGATGTCTGCCGAGTACATACTCTCCGGCGGCAATCATCAAGTGATGTTGTGTGAACGGGGCATTCGTACCTTCGAGACGGCCACGCGCAATACCATGGATATCGGCGCCATTCCGGTGGTGAAGAAAAAAAGCCACTTGCCGATCATCGCAGATCCGTCGCACGGCATTGGGATTCGAGACAAAGTTATTCCGATGGCGCGCGCCGCCGTGGCTGCCGGCGCTGACGGCATTCTCGTTGAAGTCCACAATGATCCTGACCACGCAAAATCAGACGGCGCACAGTCGTTGTATCCCGACCAATTCACGCAGATGATGCACGAAGCGCGTATCATCGCAGAAGCGATTGGAAGGACGTTGGTGTAGTGTTGGCGACATTCGTTCACGCTCATCGAAATTTGCGATAGTTGATTCAACTGTACCTGCGCGCAATTTCTCGTGCAACAAGTTCCATGACAGCTCCCCACTTCAAATCTATTTCCATTGTCGGTGTTGGATTGATCGGCGGGTCGTTCGGGCTGGCAATCAAGAAACGCTTTCGCCACTCGCGCGTGATTGGATTCGACAAACCTTCGGTTCTCCGGCGAGCGCTCCAACGTAAAGCGATCGACGCCGCAGCTTCAACACTTGCTGAGGCTGCGGCATCCGACATGGTTCTACTGGCGATGCCCATCAACGAGATTGTCCGGCAGTTGCCATGGCTTGCGCCTCACGTCTCGCCTGATACTATCGTGACAGACGTAGGAAGCGTGAAGAGCGAAATTGTTGCAACGGCCGCGAGAATTTTTCCACACGGCAATTTTATCGGCGGGCACCCGATGGCAGGAGTCGAGCTTACCGGCATTGATGCCGCGCATCCGTTGTTGTTCGAGAATGCCGTGTATGTGCTCACGCCGGTCTCAACGACGCACCGCGACAAGCTTCAACGTCTGGCAGATTTCCTGCACGCGCTTGGCGCTCGCGTCATGGTGCTTGATGCGAAGGTGCACGACCGAGTCGCCTCTGCGGTCAGTCATTTGCCGCAACTCACGGCCGTGGCATTGATGAATGTGGTGGGAAAGAAACACGAGGAGGCGGCAAAGCATCTCAACCTTGCCGCAGGGGGCTTTCGCGATCTCACGCGCATTGCCTCAAGCAAGTTTGATATCTGGAAAGACATCCTGCAATCCAACGCCGTCGAAATCGATGCCGCCCTGAAAATGTTCATCGAGGAATTAGAGTCGTACAGAAAATCTATCAAATCTCAACCGGATCAGCTCGAAAGCGAATTTACCTCATCACGCGCCCTGCGCATCCGGATTCCAAAAACCATGAAAGGTTTTCTTTACCCGCTGAGCGATATTTTTGTGTTCGTCAAGGATAAGCCGGGACAATTAGCAAAGATTACTTCGTTGCTCGGTGAATCCGAATTGAACATCAAGGATATCGAAGTGGTGAAGGTGCGCGAAGGCACCGGCGGCACCTTCCGGCTCTCGTTTGCAAACGATGCCGAAAAAGATTTTGCCAAGCGGATTTTGGAAAAGTCGGGATTCGAAGTTGCAAGCTAAGGGTAATGCCGAACTATTTTTTCTTGTCAGTCGAAGGTTTGGGAGGGGGAGATGAAGAATCGGCGCTCTTTGACTCAGGTTTTGTCGCAGGCGTTGACTCTTTGGTCGAAGGGGAATTGCTGCCGGAGTTTTTGTAGTCCGTCAGATAGAACCCGCTTCCTTTGAACACCATTCCCGCCCCGACGCCGAACAACCGTCGCAACGACGCTTGCCCGCATTTTGGACACACCGTTAGCACATCTGCCGTCATAGGCTGAAATTCTTCAAACGTGTAATCGCACTTTTTACAGTGATAGTCGTACGTGGGCATGGCGTATCTCGATTCTTTCTTATCGCAGTGCATCAAAGGCTGGTTGAAGCCGCGCGACCGCTTTCTCCAACTCCTGCATCGAGCAGGCGTACGAAATGCGCATCCAACCCGATGCACCAAAACCACTGCCCGGCACCATCGCCACGTTGTGTTTCAGCAAGAGATGCTCGCAGAGCGCGTCGTCCGTCCGGAGGCCTCCTTTCAAAAATTTCTTGGCGTTGAAGAAAAGATAGAACGCTCCGGCCGGATAGATATACTCGATGCCTAACTTGTCAAACTCTGCCGATAAGTAGCGCCGCCGCCGGTCAAATTCGTTTACCATGACCTGCAATTCGGCAGAAAGATCGAGTTGCAACGCCGCCAGCGCAGCGCGCTGAGAGATGCTGGCAGCGTTTGACGTCATCTGGCCTTGAATTTTTTCTGCGGCGGCAATGATGGCTTTGGGTCCGCCCATATAACCGATGCGCCAGCCGGTCATGGCGTAGGCCTTCGAGACGCCGTTGACCGTGATGACCTTGTCGCGGATTGACTCGATGGAGCCGATGCTGAAGTGCACGTTCTGTTCGTACACCACCTTCTCATAGATTTCATCGGAGAGGACGTACAGCCCGGATTTTTCTACGACGCGCGCAAGCGCTGAAATCTCTTCCACTGAATATACCGCGCCGGTGGGATTCGACGGCGAACAGAAGATGAACATCTTCGTCTTGTTTGTGATTGCTTTCTTCAGCTGCGTTGGCGTAATCTTGAACTGATTCTTGGGCGAGGTCTCCACGACTACCACTTTGGCTCCGGCAAGCTTCACCATTTCCGGGTGGCTGACCCAATAGGGTGCGGGGATGATTACCTCGTCTCCCGGATTGCATACCGCCTGAATGGCGTTGAAGAGCGAATGCTTGGCGCCGTGCGAAACGAGAATTTGCGACGGGTCGAAGAAGAGATTGTTTTCCCTGCGGAATTTCTCCGCCACCACCTCAAGCAACTTGGGGATGCCTTGATTGGGCGTGTACTTCGTGAAGTTTTCCTGTATGGCTTTGATGGCAGCTTGCTTTATCGGCTCCGGTGTGGGAAAATCCGGTTCACCGGCGGTCAGGCTCACCACGTCGATGCCTTTTGCCATCATTGCTTTGGCGCGCGCAAAGAGCGTGAGCGTGGCAGAAGGCTTGAGTGAAGCGACTTTTCGAGATAACGTCAGCATACTGTATGTTCCTCTCTTTCAAATTGCAATACTTCGAAGGCCTCAATCCTTCGAAGGTCTATATCGAAACGGTAGTTATTTTTTTTTCTTCCGCGCCAACGGTTTCAGCGCCGGTCGTTTCAGGGATCTGACTTTCTGCTCGAGCGCTTTTGCCACAAGCGGAGGAACGAATTGAGAAACTCTGCCGTGAAGCTGCGCAATGTTTCTGATGATCGTCGAGTTGAGATACGTGAGTTCTTCTTTCGGCATCAAGAACACCGTCTCGACGCTTTCGTTCAAAGCGCGATTCATTAACGCCATTTGGAATTCGTACTCAAAGTCCGAAATAGCCCTCAAGCCGCGAATGATGGTGGTTGCCCCGCGTTTCTTCGCATAATCTACCAACAGGCCGCCGAATGAACCCACCTCCACGTTTTCATAGTTCTTCGTAGCAAGCCGGAGCAATTCAAGACGCTCCTTTTCGGTGAACAGTGGATTCTTGGACGAGTTGTGGGCAATCGCGATCACCACTTTGTCAAACAGCTTCAGAGCGCGCTCGAGAATATCGAGATGCCCGTACGTGACCGGGTCGAATGTGCCGGGATAAATGGCGATTTTCATGCTGTGTCCTTTGGTGGTGTCGTTGAAGCCGGAATGAGCCAGCCCCCGCCCGACTGCTCGCCCGACTCCGTCGTTCGAGCGGGCGTCGTTCGGGCGGGCGACAATGGTCTGGCGGGCACACGGAGAATCAGCACTGTGGTCTGCCCGAACGGCTTCTGAAGAATGTCGTATTGTGTTTCCGTTAAATCAATAACGGATTCGCGGCTGTGTTCCATCACCAGATAGCCGTTGGCAGCAAGGACGGAACTTTGAGCGACGGCAGTCGGGATAGAACCAATAGCATCCAACTTGTACGGCGGGTCGGCAAAGACAAGGTCGAATCGCCTCGTGGTGTGTTTGAGGTACCAGAAGACGTCCGCTTGCGCGACCTCGCACCGGTCTTCGCACGTTAGCGAGCGGATATTTTTTTTGAGCACCTCAATAGAATTGCGCGAGTTCTCCACGAACGTTGCATTTTTTGCGCCGCGGCTGATCGCTTCGAGGCCCAAACTTCCGCTGCCCGCAAACAAATCAAGCACGCGAATTCCACGGAAGTCGATGCGGTTGGTGAGAATGTCGAAGATCGTCTGCTTGGCGCGATCTGTCGTTGGGCGGATGGAGAGGTTGCGGACCGACACGAGTTGCCGACCGCGCATCGTGCCGGCGATGATTCTCATTTTGCTCGGAGCGCCAATCCGATGGCAGCGCAGAACTTGGCATTGTCTTTACCGTACGCTTTCGCCACCTTGTCAGTGGCAGAAATCTGGCGAAGCGCATTCAGCGCAACGGTCTGCTTGATGCCGGTTTCGTCGCGCAATGTTCCCACTAACTCTTGGTTGACGCCGATGCCGTGAAGAAGCAATCCGGCAGGAGTGGAAGCATATCGGTCGTGCAAATATTTCAGATACTTTCGAATCGCTTCCTTTGCGTCAGAGTTGTGATAGGCGCGGTAATCGGTCATTTGTCCTTCGTGGATAACGCTGGCGTCGATGGCATTTCCCCGCAAGCCGAAAAGCACAATGTCGTGTTCAAGAATCTGCGGATAGTTTGTCGCCAACGTTTTCTCTGCTGCAAACTGATCGATATCGACAAGATGCAGCGTCAAACCCAAGTCTGCCGCAACCTCCTGAACAAATCCCGCCGTGCCCCGATGGACGCCTGCCGCAAACGAATCCTTTACTCCAACCGTCTTCGTCGGCAGGGCGTGAGAATCAACGACGAATTCTTTCGGTCCGGCGTCGGGAAAATATTGAGAGAGTTCCCATTGCAAGTAGCCCTGTAGATCGACTTTGCCTAATCCGGCGTCCATCGGTAAAATCGTTGCGAAGACGATTGGCGCTGGAAGGGCAAACGATATCATTTCGGGGTCAGCCTTCGCTTCTTTGATTGCCGATTTGAGGTCGTCGGCTAACGTCGCCGTCTCGGGAGATTTCGGCGTGAGAGAAGAGCCGATTCGCTCGAAAGCAAGCGAAGTGGAAAATTCGCCGAGCGCCGTGATATTCTGTTTCTTGCCGTGCTCAACCTCGGCAAGCTGCAATGAACTGTTGTAGAAAGAAACGCCAAGCGAACGGTAAGATCCCATAAGGCCTCGGTCTATTCGACGATAATGAGAGGTCGAAGCTTTTCTATCTTTTTGATCGTGATGCCTTTGACGTGTGTAAGCTCATCCAACGATGAGAACTTACCAAGTTGATCTCGTAACTGCAAGATGCGTTCTGCCGTCACCACTCCGATTCCCGGCAAGGCGTTTAATTCTTCCTTCGTGGCGGTATTGAGATTCAGTTTGCCGGAAATATGTGTTGAAGCCCTTGACGGCTCATTGCCATCGTTCTGGATGTGTGCAGTCAACGAGGCAAACGTGCTGTCGGCGGCCCGATAGTCGAAGCGCGGCGAAGCCGGATAGGCCGACCGGTATAATCGAATTCCGGTTCCGGCGAGCATCGTGGCTGTGAGAAACAAGATCACGCGGCGCTCGGTTCTCGTCAATGCCAGCCGGTCAGCGATCTGCTTGAGTGTCATCAGGAAAACGCATCCTTCATCTTGTCGAAGAAGGATTTTGAATTTCGCTGTTCCTCTTCACTTGGGGTCATGTGTTCGGCGTTGTTGAGCTGCCGAAGCAGTTCCTTTTCTTTCGATGTCAGCCGGCTCGGCACCCAAATGTTGACGCGCACCAATTGGTCGCCGCGACCGTAGCTGTTCAGGTGAGGAATGCCCCGTTCACGCATCCGAAGCATGCGGCCGGAGGGTGTTCCGGGTTCGATCGTAAGCTTGGCTTTGCCGTTGAGGGTGGGGACGGTGATTTCACCGCCGAGCGCCGCCATCGGGAAACTGATGAACAAATCGTAGATGATGTCGTTGCCGTTGCGCCTGAAGTGCTCGTGTTCTTCTTCTTCGATGACGACGATCAGATCGCCGGTCGATCCGCTGCGCTTGCCTGCGTTGCCCTGACCTTGAAGTGTAAGATAGTTGCCCTCTGAGACTCCTGCCGGCACATTCACCTTGATGGTGGATTCGCCGTGAGTTCTTCCTTCGCCAAAGCAGTTCGTGCACGGCTCTTTGATGATCCTGCCTTCGCCATCGCACGTTGGGCAAGTAGAGATATTGACGAACTGGCCAAACATCGACCGTGATACTTGCCGCAATTCTCCGGTGCCGTTACATTGTGGGCACGACGTACGGCCTGCACTGCTCTTGGCGCCGGAGCCGTTGCACACATCGCACTTTTTTTGGCGCTTCACTTTGATTTTCTTTTCCGCGCCCGTTGCAATTTCTTCGAGCGTAAGCGCAAGACGCACTCGCAAATCGGAACCGGGTTGGCCTTCCTGTGTTGCGCGCCGCTGGCCGCGCTGGGCCGCGCCGAACATTTCGTCGAAGATCGTCCTGCCGCCAAATCCGCCAAAAATATCCCCGAACGACGAAAAGATGTCGTTGATATCCGTGTATTCATGGAAGTTGGTGCCGCGCAATCCATCGTGGCCAAACTGGTTGTAACGCTGGCGCTTTTCTGCATCGCCAAGCACCTCGTACGCCTCGGCAGCTTCCTTAAATTTTTCTTCGGCCTGCTTGTCGCCCGGATTCCGGTCGGGATGATACTTCATTGCCAGTTGGCGATAGGCTTTCTTGATGTCGTCAACGGATGCGCTTCGGGGAACGCCGAGCACTTCGTAGTAGTCGTGTTTCGCCATTGTTTATTTCACACGAAAAGAAATGGAAAGAACGAGTGAAAGAGTCGCCGTGTTTGGTGAAAGAGAGAACGCATAACGGTTTCTCTTTCGTGTCGCTGATGTATCAATCACCTGCCCCCTCCGGAGAAGGTGGTTCAGCAGAAACGATCACTTTTGCGTGTCGAAGAACTCTCTCGTGCATCTTGTAACCTTTTTCTACTTCTTCCACCACGGTGTGAGGTGGAACGTCAGATGTTGGCAACTGCATCAACGCATCGTGCAACTCAACGCTGAATTCCGTACCGAGCGTCTCCAACGGTTTGACCCCGCGTTGTTCTAACATCTTCAGCAATTTTTGATAGATCAACTCGATGCCCTTGTAGAGAGCGTCGAAGTCGGGCTTTTCCTTTCCGTGCTTCAGTGATCGCTCGAGGTCGTCCACGATCGGCAAAATATCTTCGATGAGCGATTCATTGGCAAACTTGACGATATTGCTTGCCTCTTGCTCTGAGCGCCGCTTGTAATTCTCAAACTCTGCTGCCTTCCGCAGAAGCATGTCTTTGTACTGCGCAAGCTGTTGTTCGACCTCGGAGGCCGCACTTGCCAGATCACCGCCGTTTCCGTTGGCTTTCGGTTCTACGAGTTTTGGGCCGGCTTCAGAGGGTTCCGCCACTTGGTTTCCTTGTTTATCTTTCGCTTCCATACTTCGTATCTAACGTCCTAACATTTGTGCAATCGTTTTTGCGACGTAATCTACTAAGGGGATGACTTTTGAGTAGTTCATTCT
>JACRFF010000039.1 GCA_016218005.1 Ignavibacteriales bacterium | reverse complement strand
GATACCCTGCGCTTCGATCCTTTTTCTGTCCGCTTCCTGCTTCTCCTTCGTCAGAACGAACTGCATACGCTGACTTTCCTGTTCGGACTGGAGCTTCTGTTCGATGGATGCGGAGAGTCCGCCGGGCAGCGTCACTCTGCGGAGCGGAGCGGATTCAACGGTGATACCTCGTCCGGCGATGGCCGAAGTGATCTCTTCCAGCACGATCTTGGAGAGATGTTCGCGTTCGGATGTGTATAGCGCTTTTGCTTCGAAGCTCGCCGTAACACCGCGCGTCACAGAACGGAACTGCGGTTCGATGATGATCGATTCGTATTCCTCTCCGACGGTCTTATAGACATCTGCCGCTTTCTCAGGATTCAAGTGGTAAAGAATACTCACTTCAAGCTGTACGGTGAGTCCTTCTTTGGACGGAACATCCATCACTTCCTTCAATTCCTGTGTTTTGATGGACATCTTCACGATCCGTGCAAGAGGATTCACGAAGTTGATACCGGATTTCAATGTATTGTCCGACACGGTGCCGAAGAAATCGACAACGCCGACATTTCCGGCGGGGATCACCGTGAAGCAGTTCGACAGCATAGCGAGTGCCGCGCCGAATGCGACCAACAGCGAAATATTCGCCGACCCTTTGGTGTTGGGATTGCTGCGCATATTCTGCCAAGAGACGAACGCAACAGCGGCAACGATTGCAAAGATCAAAAAGAACATAGGTCCTCCAAGTAAATAAATCAGTTCACTATCATAACATCAAACACGTTCGAATCGTTCGGTTCTAACTTACCGCCCCCCTGCCATTCTCCCGGTTCCTGACCAACGGAGCGAAATTCGCCGATTCCTGCACCTCCGTGATCATCCTGCGCTCCGGTAAGGATGGTCATTTTCCAGTGCGGACCGGGCGTTCCAAGGTACTCAAGAGGGAGGGCAAACTCAATGGATTTGCTCATTGTATTTCCGAGCGGTTCTGTGATATCTTTCGGTTTTGGGATGTATTCACAAAGGATCTTACCTGTTCCATTGAGGATCCTCACTCCG
>JACRFF010000038.1 GCA_016218005.1 Ignavibacteriales bacterium | reverse complement strand
GTTGGGTCCGGCGGAGTTTGGTATCGGAAGGAGTTTCAAGCAACTCAAACAGTTCCTTGACCGGCCTGTGACACTAGGCCCGACCACGGGATACTTCAGCATCGGCTTCCGATTCCACTAGCGCTGATTCTCAAAAGTAATCTCGAACCGTGTTTTGATCGTGTTGCACCATTTTTTCTTGTTTGCCAAACGTATCGGTGGGAATCCCTGCCTGTCCGGTCCGTAAGGACTCTCCGCAAGGAGTGCTTTGCACCTTCGGAGCAGGCAGGCATCCCTTTGGGAAAGGAAACCGCTATGACAACAAAACCACCCGCAAGCGTTCTTCAGCATTCGGCAGATTCGCTTGAGAAGATTGCCTACTCTGTTGTTGCCGACATTATCACGGAAGAGCCTTCGCGTGAGCCTTCGGGCCGAGCCTCAGGCCGAGGCCTCAGTCGAACGCCGAATGAACAGAGCAGGCTGGGGTACAATGTATGGACGTGGTTGCGAGAACGACACGGCACACTCGAACAAGCGGTCCGTTCATCGGGTGTGCGAACGTCATTATCCGCAAAGCAAGTGTACCAAACGATTGCCGCGCGTTTGAAGGAACGAGGCATCGACGTTTCATGAATTGCACGAACGGTTGTGCGCCAATCGACTCTTTGGACACATCGTTTTCACACACGAGACAGCCGAGACGAGAACATGGATTTTGGATTACAGAATAAAGTCGCGCTCGTTGCTGCGGCAAGCGAAGGACTTGGCAAGGCAAGTGCGCTTGCGTTAGCGAAGGAAGGAGCGGCTGTTGCGGTCTGTTCGCGCCGCGAGCAAGAGATCCGTGCGGCGGCGGCGGAGATTCATTCAGCGACGGGGTCAACCGTGCACCCGTTTGTGTGCGACGTTTCCAACGCATCCGACATCAAGCGATGGGTTGATGACGCAGCGCAAAAGTTCGGTACGATACACATTCTTGTCAACAATGCAGGCGGTCCGCCGACGGGTTCCATCAGCTCGCTTACGGATGAACAGTGGGAGGCCGGATTCGAGCTGACGATGATGAGCGTCGTACGATTGACGCGAGCCGTGCTTCCGCTGATGGAACAGCAACGCTGGGGCCGGGTCATCACCATCGCATCGTTCGTAGCCAAGGAACCGCTGAACGAGCTACTGCTTTCCTCCAGCATCCGACCGGGCATTCTGGGCATGACGAAAGCGCTCTCGAGCCAGTACGCATCAAAGGGCATCACGGTCAACACTGTTTGCCCAGGGTACATTCTCACCAAACGTCAGGATGAACTGTTGCGGTCAAGGGCGGCACAACAGAATGTATCGAAGGAAGAGTACTTGAGGGAACAAGCGCGTCTCATACCCGCAGGAAGACTCGGGCGTCCGGAAGAAATCGGCAGCGTCGTTGCATTCTTGGCTTCGGAACACGCCGGCTACATCAGCGGCGTGAACGTTATGGTCGATGGTGGGTTGGCAAAAGCCATTCACTAAGGCGCTGGCAATTCCACTCATGTTGTTCTGACGTAGTCGCGGAATGTAAATCCTTCGTGCTGTTCTTCGCAGGTGAGAAAAAATTTTTTGCCGATGAGATGTTCGTAGGGAGGGAAGAACGTATCGCCTTCCACTTCACGCTCCACGTGCGTCAGTTTCCATTCGTCGACACTTTCCAACATCTGCCGAAACACTTCGCCGCCGCCGATCACGAACAGTTTTTCTTCCGGTGAAAGCGCCTCGATTGCCTGAGGGATGGAGCTGTACGTCTCGATTCCTTGCAATGCCTGCCCGCTCGTGGCCTGCGACGTGAGAACCACGGTTCTGCGTTCCTTCAATGGCGTACCAAGCGATTCGTAAGTTCGTCGTCCCATCAGGACGGCGTGCCCCATCGTAAGTTGTTTGAAGCGTTGAAGGTCCTCTGGAATGTCCCACGGCACCCGGCCGGCGTTGCCGATAACGCGATTGCGACTAAGTGCGGCGATGAGGATGAGGTTCATGGATTGCTGATTTCGGATTTCGGATTGCTGATTTCGGATTGCGGATTTCGGATTGCTGATTGCGGATTGCGGAATGCGATGAACTCAAGGAGTTGCTACATCAACCCGCGCGTTACTTCCACGGCACGTCAATTCCGAGCGATTGCAGTTTCGTTTCCAAATCTTCGCGCTCACGATTCCGTTTGCGTTCCTGTCCGGGCGGCGGCAATATCCCGGCGTTGACGGCGATATCGATGGCGGTCTTTGGATTGCCGGAATTGATCGCGCGAATGATTCCCATTTCAATGTTCGACAGCGACGATCCTTTAAGTCGATAATCTAAGAACGCTTCCCACGCCAACGGTACCCACTTGCCGACAATTTCGTTGCCGATGGTGTCGGCATACATGCGGATTTCGTACTGGGCGTGAGCATCCATGCGCAGGGCGAGGAAGTGAAAGAGATTGTGGAGATCGACTTTCCAGTACGCCTCGGTATAGGTGGAAAGAGGCAGGTCCTTCCGCGCTTGTTCGCGGGCAATGCCAAGTTGAACGCGCTCGTTGTACACGTTGCGAGCAAGGTTCTGCAACTCCCATTCTTGCTCGGAAAGTTTCTTGCCGAGATCGTTGGATGCGAATCCTTCGCTTCCTTGCTTGTTGTCTTTGGATTGGAGACGCCATTCTTCCGGCGGGGTGCGCTGCGAGGCGTCGATGGCAAGCGAGTAGCGTGTGGAGTACTCGTTCACGTTCGCCGTGCGGTGTCGGATCCATTGCCGCCAACAATCCATCGGTACGCGGACATGCAGCTTGATCTCGCACATCTCGAACGGCGTCGTATGGGCGTGGCGCAAGAGGTAGCGAATCAATCCGCGGTCCTCGTTCACCTTCTTTGTCCCTTTGCCGTATGAGACCCGCGCCGCTTGCACAATCGATTCATCGGAACCCATATAGTCCACGACGCGGACGAATCCGTCGTCCAGCACCTTCAAGGGCTTGCCGAGGATGTCATCTAACGCCGGCACGATCGGCCTTGTCAGGTGTTCTGCTTGTTGCTCCATAGACGCCTCAATCACATCTACTGCTTGAGAAAGAGTTCAAGGTTGGGTTGAACGCGGGTCAATGTACAGCAAAGAGGAAAGCGATGCAAGGCGCGGAGACAACAACTATGCTTGCGTCCCAGAGATAACGTGAAAAAAGCTACAACGCAGAGTTGCAGAGATTCGCAGAGAAACCAGAATGATTGGGCTTCTCTTCTCTGCGTGCCTCCCCGCCAGACCGCATGGCGGGCTGGTGCATTCTCCGCGTCTCCGCGATTTGCTTTCGCCACAATCCCAGCAAGCACGTATTCAACGTGTTTCTGAGACAGAACACTATGCGACGCTTTTCCAATTCTCCGCCAGCCACTCGCCGTGTTTTTCCGCCAGAGCAAGCAGCGTTACTTGTGGATTAACGCCGAGCGACGTGCAAGTGATCGAACCATCGATAACGAACAATCCCTTCACGTCGTGCGTTTCGCCGTGTGAGTTCACCACCGATGCGCGCGGGTCTTCGCCCATCCGGCACGTGCCGAGCGGATGCGCGCTGTAGAATGCTATCTCATTCGTTCCGTACGAGGCGGCGCTCAGCTTCTTGTCGATTTCCTCGACCGATGTTAAGCGTGTTTCCTTTGTGTGAAGTGTGTACACTTCGTTCGCGCCGGCGGCAATATGGATCTTCGCGGCTTCTTTCAATCCTTGTTTCAAGTATTGAAGATCCTTCCATCCCTGTTTGTACGAAATCGACGGCCGACCGTAGCTATTGACGATGACACGGCCTTCCGAATCTATTTCCTTCACGAGGACGATCGATGCCGCAACGTTGGGATAGCTGCGAATCATCGCTCGATGGCGTTTGCCAAATCCCGACATCGAAAGTCCGGCGAGCGCTGCGGTTGCCGGCACCGACTCGATCCAGAAACCGCCGCCGTCGCCGCTCTTGTTCAGGAACTCGTCGCACATCGCCGACTGCGGAATTCCTTTCCACGGATACATCGGTCGGTCAAACACGCCGAGCACTGCCGTGGTGAGATGGAACGTGAGATGCTTGCCCACCTCTCCGCTGGAGTTTGCGACGCCCGACTTGAGCAGCAAGACCGGCGAATGAATTGCGCTCGCGGCGACGACCACCACCGGAGCTTCAATCGAGAAATCAAACTTGGCTTTGTGCGAAACCGGATCGATAACTGAGCCGGTAACGCGCTTTGTCTTACCGCTTGCTTTAATTGTATCAGCGTGGCAGTTAGCAAAGACCGTGGTGCCGGACTTGATGGCGTCGGCGATGTAGGTGAGGTCGACGGTTTGCTTCGCGCCAATCGGGCATCCGACGCCGCACGCACCAAGCGCGTTGCAATCTTTCACATTGCGGCCGTTGGCGTGCGCGCGATAGCCGAGTTTCTTTGCTCCGTCAAGGATGACGCGATTGAGATTGTTGTGCCGCTCATCCGGCTCGGCGTGGATGTTGAGATACTTCTCTACGCGCTCGAAGTACGGCTCTATCTCCTTGGGCGAGATTCCCTGTACGCCGAAACGTTTCTGCCACGCGTCGAGCACAAAGTCGGGTGTGCGCAACGACGTTGTCCAATTGATAACCGTTGAACCGCCGACCGCTTTACCCTGCAACACAAGGACCGCCTGATCCTCCGTCGCTTGTCCGGCGCGTTGTTGGTAGAGATTCGAGAAGGCAGATTCTTCGGTGAGAACAAATTCTTCCGGCGTAACGTGGCTTCCGGCTTCGACCACGATAACGCGCTTGCCGGCTTCGGCGAGAATTTTTGCCACCGGGCCGCCGCCACATCCGGAACCGATGATGCACACGTCGGCGGTTTCACGAATCGGTTTGGTGATGTCGGAGCCGCGAAGTATCATTGCGCAAATACTCCGTCATACCCGATCGCAGGCCACGAGCGGGCGTCGGTGTAGTACATGCTCATGCACAATCGTTTCAATCCGACAAACGCCGTGCGCCGAAATGCTATCGGACTCGTCATCCAATCTTCGATGTAACTGTCCTTCTCATCATCGTTCATGTTGACGAACGCAGAAAACCGGAAGTCGAACAAAAATGTGAACACCGGATGGTTGAAGACAGTCAACAGCAAATGGAACTGTTCCTGAATCTCCGGGTCGGCGCCGGCAAGAAACGCATCGGCGCGAAGTGCAACGTCGATCTCGGCGGCGCTCGGCGCACCAGCCGATGCCGGTCCTACGATCCGCTCGGCGGCAGATTGGAGAATCAGGTATTCGTCAGGCGAGAAGAACTTCAACTGGCGGCGAACTTCATCTGACAATTCACGGGCAAACGCCGATTGAGGAATGAGTCCGGCGCTTGTGGGAATCCATGCCTGTCCGGTTGGGACAAGCATTCCGCTGCCGAACAACATCTGGCGTAAAAATCTTCGACGGTTGACTGCGAAACTTTCAGAAGGTGGAGATAGGTCAAAGCGCATAGTTCAGAATCTTGGAGACGAGCTTTGCCGTTGTCAAATCGGGATAATGCAATCCCTTGATGGGCGCAAGTTCAACGACGTCAAACCCGACAATTTTTTTCTTCCGTCCGATGCGGCGCAAGAATTCCATCACGTCCGCCCAGAGCAACCCGTTTGGTTCCGGCGTGCCGGTGGAAGGAATAATGGCCGGATCGAATCCATCCACATCAAACGAAATGTAGACGTGGTTGGTCAGTTTGCTGAGCGCGTCGTCCATCCAGAATTTTAGAAATCCCACGTACTTCGTACGAATGGTGTGGGCGTAATACGTGTGGATGCCGTTGGCTTGGATGAACTCTGCTTCTTCTTTGCACAGTGCGCGGATTCCCACTTGCACCAATCGCTTCGGGTCGAGGAACTCGCAGACGCGTGCCATCACGCTGGCGTGGCTGTATTTGTTTCCCTGGTATTCCACGCGGAGGTCGGAGTGGGCGTCGAATTGCAGAACGGACAAATCGGGATAGCGCTTCACGTGTGCCGCAATCGTTGCGGATGAAATTGTATGCTCGCCGCCGAGCGTGACGACGAATTTGTTTTGGCTGAGAAGGTCGCCTGCCGCATCGTGAATCATTTGCAGCGCGGCCTCATTTTTTTTCTTGCCGAAGTTCAACGGCTCAAGCGTTGCGATGCCGTGCTCGTTGGAGATTTCGCGCTTCGTTTCCTCGTCGAAGAATTCCACATAGTGCGAGGCCTTGATGATCGCCTCGGGCCCGAACTTTGTTCCGCCGCCGTAGCTGACGGTCTGCTCGTACGGCGCCGGCAGAATGACGATCTTCGAGCGCTCGAACGACGAATACTCGTCTTCAAGAGCGAGAAAGTTGTTCTTGATGCCGCGTGTTTTGTGCATGCCGCCTCCGAAAAACTCGTGTTCAATATATCTTTCTCGTGAGGGAAATGCAAGGCCGCCGCATCTTGACAAACTGCGCATTTCCATTGATATTGCCGCACGCTGATGAACGCTCGAACTAACATTCACTTGCTGCTTGTCTTGCTCGTTGCGCTGTGGTGCGGACTCATCATTGCGGCTCCCGTGCTGAAGAGCGCCGGTCTCGAACAAGCATCAACCGCACTCTATCAATTCTTTCATCGCATCTGCCACCAACTGAGCGAGCGTTCGTTCTACCTTGCCGGAGAGAAGCTGGCTGTTTGCCATCGCTGCACGGCCATCTACGGTTCGTTTCTCGCAGCGTCGATCCTCCTGCTCGTCGTTCGTAAGCAAACGACGAACCGGCCATTGAGCCGGAGATGGCTGCTGCTTCTCGTTCCAATGATTCTTGATGCGATGTTGAATGACCTCGGATTCGTTCACAGCACCACGACTTCTCGCCTGCTCACCGGTCTGCTTGCCGGCGGTGTGCTGCCGTGGTTCGTTGTTCCAACGCTTGTCGATGCGATTCAACAGCTTCGCCATTCCCATCTTTTTTTCGGAGAACCAACACATGTTCGAAAAACCCAGTAAGCAGCGCGCCATCATTCTCGGTGGACTTGTTACCGGAGCGATTTCGGGAATGCCCGGTCTCAATCTCATCAACTGTTGCTGCTGTGCCGGCATTCTCTTCGGCGGAGCTCTATCGTACTATCTTTATCTGCAAGAGTATCGCACGCTGACGCCCCCGGCAGATGAAAATCTTCGCGTGTGGATCGGCACAACGGCCATCGACCTTCGGTTGGCGCCTGAGGCATCCGACGCGCTGCTTCTCGGTTTGACGGCAGGAATCATCGGCGCGTTTCTGGCGACCGTGATCAACACGATCGTCACGCTTGCCATCGGTCCGGTGGAACAGGAAATGCTTAAGAACTGGTTGCTGAAGTTCTTTGAACGCATGTCCGAGCGCGGGTCGTTTCCATCGGAAGCAGTTGAACAGATGCGCGGCCAGTTTGAGAATTCTATGAAAGACGTGCGCACGCCGGCCGCCATTTTGTTCGGCTTGGTGGCCAATCTCATCATCTATCCGATCTTTTGTATGCTCGGCGGACTTCTCGGCCATGCCATTTTCGGCAGGCGCAAAACTATTCCCGCCGTGCCGCACTGATGAAACGATTCCTGCCGATACTCATGGCTTCCGCGGTTGCAAGCGTCGTTGCATTCTCGCAATCGGATGAGATGCGCATTCGCCGCGTGCTTGAAGAGCAAATCGCCGGTTGGAATGCCGGCAGCGTTGAGAAATACATGGAGGGGCTACTGGAATTCCGACAGCACGCAATTTGTGAGCGGCGCGGCTATGCGAACGTGCTTGCGCGGTATCGGAAATCGTACGACACGAAGGAGAAGATGGGAACGCTCAGCTTCGAAGAACTTCGCGTCCGACTCCTTTCGCCGGAAGCCGCAGTTGCGACGGGCGTCTGGCGGTTGCGCCGCGCCAATGACGAACCGTGGGTGAGCGAAGCCATTCCCGAAGGGATCCCTTTGGGACACTTCGTGAGAAGATTCACGCTCCTTCTCCAAAAGAAGTACAAAGGATGGCGCATTGTGTACGACCACACTTCGTCTGCCAAGTAATCGCCCTCCATTCACCTCACATGACTATTCAACCCGTTACGCTCGAAGGCGCTCACATCCGGTTGGAGCCGATGTCCAGCGACCATCTCGACGGACTTTGCGACGTAGGGTTAGATCAGGACCTGTGGCGATTCACCGCCACACTCATTCGATCACGCGACGATATGCGGCGCTACATCGAAACTGCGCTCAACGAACAAGAGCAAAAAAAGTCGCTGCCATTCGTAACAGTATTAAAGGCGGGAAACAAAGTTATCGGCAGCACGCGGTTTGGCAGCATCGATGTTCCGAACCGCCGCGTCGAGATCGGCTGGATGTGGATCGGACGCGATTGGCAGCGCACGACGGTGAACACGGAGGCAAAACATCTGATGCTTCGGTATGCGTTCGAGACGTGGCAAGTCAATCGTGTGGAACTCAAGACCGACCGGCTCAACGAACGCTCGCGCAATGCCATGCTGCGGATCGGCGCGAAGGAAGAAGGGATTCTCCGCAGCCATATGGTTGTGCCCTCAGGCCGACTGCGTGATACGGTGTACTACAGCATCATTGCCGGCGAGTGGCCCGACGTGAAGAAGAAGTTGGAAACGATGTTAGGGCGGAAGTGAAATGAAAAGGGGCGCGGTGCACCGGTGGATTTGCTTCGACAAAGACCCCCAAAGTGGTCTGCTTTCAGAACCCCCCGCAGCCTCGTTGCAAGAACGATCGATTCTTGCTACATTTTCTCTGCTCACTCGATCGTATTGACGCTGGCCACAAGCGTGGATTACCTTAACTTCATCATCCTCCTCGGTATCGCCCATGGCATTCTGATGGGCATTGCGCTTCTCACCATCCGCCGCGGGAACCGCCGGGCCAACCAAGTGCTCGGCTTGCTGATGATTTCTTTTGCCATCAGCATTACTGGTTTTCCACTTATCAACGCGGGATACTACAAGCTTCTGCCGCATCTCTTACTCGTCGGCCATCCCTTTCTGTTCCTTTTTGGACCGCTCATGTTGCTCTACGTCCGGCTTCGCACGCAACGGGATTTCAAACTTCGACGGATACACTTGCTCCACCTTGTTCCGTTCATCGCCTACGTTGTAGCGCTCGTTCCGTTCTATCTCCTCTCGGGAGAAGAGAAGATTTCTCTCATGATGGCATACCGACCCGGAGACTCTTTTTCAGAGACCTTTGTTACGCCGCTCCAGATCGTGTTTGTGTTCACCTACGCAGCAGTTGCATTTCGCGAGCTTAGCAGATACGAGAAGAGAATCAAAGAGACGTTTTCTTCCATTGAACAGATCAGCCTCTCCTGGATTCGCTCGCTCATTTCACTCGTCGTTGCCGTATTTGTCGTGATGAGTTTGCTATCTGTTCTCTCGTTCCTTGGCTACGCTCAATTTGTCGCAACGCATGGTGGAAACATCGTTCCCCTCCTTGTGACCGTTTGTATGTATACCTCAGGCTACTCCGGAATCCGAAAACCCGAGGTGTTTGTGGGAGGAGGATCTGCGGCTGCGTTGGCGAAATATGAGAACTCATCCCTCTCCGAAGAGCAAGCCCATGAATACTTGAAGAGACTGTTGGAGACGATGGAACATCAGAAACCGTTTGTCAACAGTGGTTTGACTATCAAGGACCTGGCGGAGAAATCCACAATTCCAAGTTACCACCTCTCGCGCATCATCAACGAGCGGCTCGGCCAGAATTTCTATGATTTCATCAATCATTATCGGGTAGAAGAAACGAAACGCTTGTTTGCGCATCCCGAGAAGCAATCTTACTCCATTATCGCTATAGCGGAGGAGGCAGGATTCAATTCCAAGTCGGTTTTCAATACTGCCTTTAAGAAGTACGTCAACATGACCCCCTCGCAATACCGCCAACAGCTCAATCACCGCACGCCCTCCAGCAACTGAAGGCTCACCTTCTTTTTCCAATCGAAACACTCCTCTCTGTCGTTGCGGAAGCTTCAGCGCGTAAATCAACTCTGCAATGTCAGCAGCGGATTTCCACCTTAAATATCTGAAATGACAGCAACTGCTATTCTCACGGCTTGCGGGCAACAGTTGTGGTTCTGATTTCGGAATACGAACCACATGGAGATAATCTTTTTCAACACCTTGCCGTAAATTAGTCTGAATCAGTCGGGCCATCTTCTCACGTTCTTCCTTACGATCCCAAGAGTTGATACACGGTGGAACTGATTAAGGAGATCTCTATGCCTCAAGTTAAGTTTTTCGTGAACGGAAAACAGCGCACCGTTTCCGCTGACCCAAACACGCCGCTTCTGTGGGTCCTTCGAGAATCACTCGGACTCACCGGCACGAAATACGGCTGCGGCCAGGGACTGTGCGGCGCGTGCACTGTCCACGTGAATGGGGAAGCAACCCGCTCGTGTGTCACCACGCTGGACTTGGCTGAGGGAAAGCGAGTGGTGACGATCGAAGGATTGGCTTCCAACGTTCAAAATCCACTTCTGCGCGCGTGGATTGCAGAAGAAGTATCCCAATGCGGCTATTGCCAACCGGGACAAATCTTGTCTGCGGCAGCGCTTCTTGCGCGGAAACCAAATCCGAGCGACTCAGAGATCGACGAGGCAATGGCCGCCAATCTCTGTCGGTGCGGAACGTACCCTCGCATCCGTCGTGCCATTCACCGGACGACTCAGGAAGGAGGCCGCCGATGAATACGACATCTTCTATTATAACGAGACGTGAATTTGTGAAAGTCGTTTCCATAGCCGGCGGTGGGCTCGTTCTCGGGTTTTATCTCCCTTCCAAAGAGGAGGCACTTCTCCCCGAAATGGTTCCCACTACCTCTCTCGCGCCAAACGCCTGGCTTCGAGTGGATCGTAACGGGATAGTGACCGTTACGGTCGCTCGATCCGAAATGGGGCAGGGAGTTCAAACGTCTCTTCCGATGATCGTGGCAGAAGAATTGGAAGCAGATTGGTCGAGCGTGCGAATTGAGCCGGCCGTTGTGGACCCGAAGTACGGAGACATGACGACGGGGGGCAGCAGAAGCATTCGAAGCAATTGGCTTCCGCTTCGCAAAGCGGGGGCGACGGCGCGAGAAATGCTCGTTGCGGCGGCGGCAGACACATGGAAAGTTGATCGAGCGACATGCCGAGCCGAAAATGGCGCGGTTCTCCACCCCACAACTAATCGGAAGCTCTCCTTCGGCCAGCTTGCTGAGAAGGCTGCACTGCTTCCCGTTCCCTCTGATCCGCCCCTCAAAAAACCGGACCAGTTCCGAATTGTCGGCAGGAGTGTGCCTCGACTTGACAGCGTGGAGAAAGTCAAAGGGAATGCGATCTTTGGGATTGATATGACTTTGCCGGATATGTTGGTCGCCGTCATCGCGCGTTGTCCGACGTTGGGAGGAAAAGTAAAGTCCTTCGATGCGAGCAAGGCGCTTGCCGTGACCGGTGTGCGTCAGGTGCTGCAAGTGGAAAGCGGAATCGCGGTCGTTGCAGAATCCACATGGGCAGCGATGCGCGGCCGCGAGATGCTATCTGTCGCGTGGGACGAAGGTCCGAACAACACGCTTAGCAGCGCGGACATCGAGAAGATTTTTGAAGAGAAGAGCAAGCAGGAAGGCTTGGCTGTCCGTAAGGAAGGAGACACTGCCGCAGCGTTTACATCGGCAGCAAAGAGATTGAGCGCGATTTACACGGTTCCGTTCCTGGCTCATGCAACGATGGAACCGATGAACTGTCTTGTCCATGTGCGGGAGACCGAGGCTGAGGTCTGGGCGCCTACGCAGTCTCCTCAGTGGTCGCAGAGGGCTGTAGCTGGAGTCGCTGGACTACCGTTGGAGAAAGTCAAAATTCATACGACTCTTCTTGGTGGCGGATTCGGGCGACGTTTGATGTGGGACTACACAGCGGAGGCGGCAGAAGTTTCGAAGAGAATCGGGAGGCCAGTGAAGGTGGTCTGGAATCGCGAAGACGACATGCAGCACGACTATTATCGACCTGCCAGCTATCACCGCATGGAGGGTGCACTCGACAGCGAGGGTCGATTGACCTCGTGGGCTCATCACGTCGTTGCTCCATCCATCTCGGCGCAATTGTTTCCAAACCAGCCGCGGCAGGGACCTCCCGATGCCGTGGATGGCGCCGCGCAGTTACCGTATGCTGTTCCGAACATTTTGATCGATTACGTTATGGCAAACACTCCAGTGCCTATTGCGTGGTGGCGTTCGGTGTATAACTCGCAGAATCCGTTCGCGAACGAATGCTTCATTGACGAAGTTGCTGTTGCAGCGGCGAAAGATCCGTATGAATTCCGGCTGCAACTTCTCCCACCGGCGTCTCGTCTACGAGCCGTGCTCGAGCTCGCTGCCACGAAAGCAGGTTGGGGTAAAGCACTTCCTTCAGGCAAAGGCCGCGGAATTGCCTGCCACGCCTGCTTCGGGAGCTTCATTGCCCAAGTAGCGGAGGTGTCAATCAAGAAAGAGGGCAGCGTCAAGGTCGATCGTATTATCTGCGCCGTCGATTGCGGTCAGGTCGTCAATCCCGACACGGTGAAGGCGCAAATCGAAGGCGGAGTCATCTTTGGTCTCACGGCAGCGCTGAAGGGGGAGATTACGATCAAGCAGGGACGCGTGCAGCAGTCGAACTTTGACGACTACGAGCTCCTGCGCTTCGACGAGACACCGACGGTCGAAGTGCACATCCGCACGAGTGCAGAAGAGCCAACCGGCATCGGAGAACCGGGTGTGCCGCCAGTTGCGCCTGCGGTCTGTAACGCGATCTTCGCAGCCACTGGCAAACGCATCCGCCGGCTGCCGATACTTGATCGTTCATAATGGCTCGATCATACGAAAGGAGAAAATCTTGAAATGGCACAGGCAGAATCAACCCAACATGTAAGGAAACAAGCATGAGAAGGTTTCTTGTGACACTGATGGTTTCGATCCCCATATTAGCACAGACACAAACCTACAAAGGAGAAATCGTTGGCAAGGTCGTAGATGCAAAAACGCTCGAACCGGCTCCGTTTGCCAACATTGTCGTCGTCGAAAAGGAAAACGTTGGCGCTGCATCCGACATCGACGGCAATTTTCGAATCCAGAACCTCGACGTCGGAACCTACAGCTTGAAAGTCTCAGCAATAGGATACGAGTCGAAAGTCATCACGAACGTAGTATTGACGACGGGCAGAGCAACGCCTCTGATGATCAAACTGAATGAAGCAACGATCGAGCTAAAGGAGGTTACCGTGCAGGCGAGCTATTTCGACCGCGCACAACAGATGAGCATGATCAGTGCGAACGTGCTCGACCGCGCAGAAATTCTCCGCTCGCCCGGAAGTATTCAGGACGTTCAGCGTGTCGTGCAAAGTCTGCCCGGCGTGGCCAGTTCCACAGATAACATCAACGAGCTGATTGTACGCGGCGGTGCTCCGTATGAGAACCTGACCGTTATGGATTACATGGAAATTCCTTCCATCAATCACTATTCGAATCAGTTCAATTCCGCTGGGCCCATCAACATGGTGAATGCAGATATGATTGAGGACGCGCAGTTCTCCTCCGGCGGGTTCCCCGTGCAATACGGAGACAAAACATCGTCGGTCTTGAATCTTACGGTGCGCGAGGGAAACCGCACGAAAGGGTTCGCTTCGAAGACGGGCTTCAACATCGCGGGCGTTGGAACGCTTGCGGAAGGCGGCTTTGCAGATGGTCGCGGCTCGTACATTATCTCCGCACGCAACAGCCTCTTGGAACTCATTGATAGGGTCATGGGTCTTTCCTCCCTCTCGCTTACCGCCGTGCCGAAATACTGGGACGCACAGGCAAAAATTACCTACGACCTTCACCCGTCGCATAAGCTCATGTTCAATCTTCTGTATGGGGACAGCAGAATCAGTATTGAAGGCGATCCAAAAGAGGCTGACGAAGAGCGAAAAAATCTGATCGACTCATCGAGCGTCACGAGTCTTTCTCCAATCACCAAGCAATATGCGGCGGGAGTGAGCCTGCGAAGCTTGTGGGGAAAGGAAGGATATTCGGTGTTGACGCTGTACTCTGTAGGAACCACGTTAGACCAAGACATCCGTGAGAATTTTACGCGCCGAGTTCGAGGGGGCGAGGGCGAAGTTTTGGATTACAAAATTTTGAATTCGCGGATCGTATTCTCGAATCACGCATCGGAATCATTCGCAGCGGCAAAGTACGAGCTCTTCTATCAAATTCACCCGCAGCATGAGCTTTCCGCTGGCGCGCAAATTCAAACTTCACAGAAATGGGAAAACGACGTGTACCTCGTCTCCGATACGTTGCGGTATGACCTCGACCGTAACGGGACATATGAGACGGGGCCGGTTGTTATTCCACCCTATTCCTTTCGTCAACAACTGGGCTTCGGTGATGCAAGCAAGTATTTCCTCTTTGTAGAAGATAAGTGGAAAATCACTCCCCAGTTGAAACTCACCTTTGGCTTACGGTACGATCACTTCACCTATTCCGGGAAAGGCTCCCCCTCGCCTCGCGCAAGTATGTCGTATCAGATTGTCCCTTCAACATCGACGGTCACATTTGCGCTCGGTCAGTATGTTCAAACTCAGCCGTTTCCCTATTACGGCGACCGTCGCAACATCGGCTATAACCGCAGGCTCGATAACTTGAAGGCCAACCATTACGTCCTCGGCTACGAGCACATCCTGAATCGCGGGCTGAAGCTGAGCGTTGAGATGTATTACAAGACGTACAAAAACTCTGTTGTCTCCGAGGACTTTGTGCACTCGGCTGTCGATACGTTCTGGTCTGACCGAAATCTTGCCATCGGCGAACGGAGGTCGTACGGCCTAGAGTTCTTCGTAGAGCAGAAACAGGTTGGGGATTTTTATGGAACGCTCAGTGTCTCTCTTTCGAAAACCCAGATGAAAGACCCGCGGATTCCTCCGCTTGTCGATTGGTTCGCATCCGAGTATGACTACCCTGTCATCGTCACGGCGCTGGCGGGAAAGGTTGTGAAGGGAACGCGTCAGTGGTTCAACGAGATGCCGTTCTTCATCAAGTATCCAGCGTATCTCTTGCCGTTCTCGGATGAAATGGAAATTAGCTTCAAATACCGTTACCAGCGCGGACGGCCGTATACACCGCAGCAGTTTGTCGCATGGCAGCAGACCCGAGAAGGAGGCGTGAAGTGGTCGAAAGGAGCGTGGATCTCCACGGACGATCATAACGGAACGCGCTATCCGGATTACAGTCGATTAGACGTGCAGTGGATCAGCCGATTCTATTTCAGCTCATGGAATATCAACGCGTATGTGGCGATTCAAAATGTGTTCAACACGAAGAACGTATTCTTTGAGAGCTACCGCAGCGATGGGACAAAGGAGACAGTGTATCAGTTTTCCTTTCTTCCCGTTGCAGGCTTGGAAGTGGAGTTTTAGTCAGACGTAGAAACCCACCGCCTTTGGCGGTGGGTATGGACAGTTGGCTTTGCCGTTGTTGCGACCCCTCCCGCCTTGGAAGCGGCGGGCAAGCTGTCCCGACGGACATCGTCGGAACATCTCCCCTTAGGAAGGGGAGAAAATTTCTCCCCCTTGCTTATGCCGAAGGCATCT
>JACRFF010000295.1 GCA_016218005.1 Ignavibacteriales bacterium | reverse complement strand
TCATAGCCATGGCATTCTTTTTGGATTTTCCCTGGGTGTGGAGATCCAGGGCTGGGATGAAAATGGGCCAATACTTGCCTTGTTTAAACAAATGCCCTTCAAATTTGATACACACAGGATCCTCTCCTTATCTCCGTTTGGCCGGGTTTTGTTTCACCTTCTTCAGAATCCCTCTTGCCGTGAATTCGCTGATTTCCTTATGGCGGGGGACTGGCACGCAATGCTCCCCATTCGTCCACATCTCGTGGTTTCCGCCCTGTCTCAGAAACCACCAGCCACTTTGTGCTATTTGAACCAGCAACTCTTTACGCTTCATATTGTATATAGATATATATACTTCGTCAAATGGTAAAACACCTGATCCTCCATTCAGCAAGAATGGTGCCAACGTGAGGGTGTGTTTAATGCGATCTGGTGGAGAGGGGTGTAGTGAAACTGAACAGTAGTGTTCAGTTTCACTACAGCCCTAATTCCCCATTAGGCCATAACATTGCCAGAGGGTGGGTTTCGAACTATCCGATTTAATGCGTATCAAAATATTTCGCCTGCGGATGGTGAACGATCAGGGCGCTTGTGGAGGCCTCGGGGTGCATCTGGAAGGTTTCGCTTAAACTGACGCCGATGCGGTCGGGGTGGAGCAGCTTCCATATCTTGGATTGTTCCTCAAGATTCGGACACGCCGGATATCCAAAGCTGTAGCGGCTTCCCTGGTACTGCTGGCGGTAGAGACCCTCTGCGTGTGCTGCGTCGCCGCCTGCAATCCCCAACTCGGTGCGAATCTTTTTGTGCCAGAATTCGGCGAGTGCCTCGGCGGTCTCCACCGATAATCCGTGCAGATATAAATATTCGGTATAATCACCGCGCGCGTACAAGTCCTGGCACAGGCGTGAGGCCTCTTCGCCCACCGTGACGACGTGCAGGCCGATCACATCCATCTCTCCGGAAGATTTGGGGCGGAAGAAATCCGCGATGCAATAGTGCGGGGGCCTCGGTTGGCGCGGAAACTCGAACTGCACGCGCTCTATATAGGGGCTAGCGTCGCCCCCTCCACCCGGCAAAGCCGTGTGGAGCCTCCCCCTCACGCTCGCTGTGCTCGCTGGCTGGGTTTTTGGATGATAGATGACGAGCGCGTTGCCGTCTGCCTGACATTGGAAATATCCATAGACCACTTTCGGTCTGAAGATGTGTTCATCGCGGCATTTGGCCTTCATGCGATCGAAGAGCGGGAGCACGGTGTCGCGCAAAACCTGCTCGTACTCCTCGGTTGAAAGTTTGGCCTGCTTGAATTGCCACTGGCCCTTGAAGAGGGCCGTCGTGTTGATGAGGGGATAGATGTCGTCTAGCAAAATATTTTCAACCACCCGATCTCCCCAGAATGGCGGTGTGGGGATGGGATTGGTGTTGGGGATGTCAGAATGTGTCGGCAGATCGGTCGGAACGACCTTGACCTTGGGCGTGCTGGTCGCGCGCTGCTGCGGAATTTCCTTGAGACCTCCCCCTTGGGTAATCTGTTCCATCACATGCAGGCCTTCGAAGGCATCTTTCCCGTAGAACACCGCGCCCGGATATGCGGCGCGCAAATCCTCTTCCACAAACTTGCGCGTGAGGGCCGCGCCGCCCAGGATCACCGGCATCGTCCACTTGCGCTCCGCCATCTCCTCCAGATTTTCCTTCATGATGGCGGTGGACTTGACGAGCAGCCCGCTCATGCCGATCGCGTCGGCGCCCACTTCTTCGGCTTTGGTGAGGATCGTCTCCAGCGGTTGCTTGATGCCCAGATTGTAAACCGTATAACCGTTGTTGCTCAGAATAATATCGACCAGATTTTTTCCGATGTCGTGGACGTCGCCCTTCAC
>JACRFF010000294.1 GCA_016218005.1 Ignavibacteriales bacterium | reverse complement strand
TAGGACCTTTAGTAGCTTGATCCCGAGGTGCCGTCAGCAGATCACCCCAAAATCCTTGTCCCGATGCTATGCGAATTTGTTTCTTCATCCCTCGACGATCCGGATGTGCAAGTCGTGAAGCTGTTTCTCATCCACGATGGATGGGGAATCATCCATCAACGACATGCCGCTGGTCGTTTTGGGGAAAGCAATGACGTCCCTGATGGATTTGCTTCCCGTTATCAACATCAGAATGCGGTCGAAGCCGAACGCAATGCCGCCGTGCGGCGGTGCGCCATACTTGAACGCATCCAACATGAAACCAAATTTCAATTTGGCTTCTTCGGGATTGATTCCGAGGAGCGTAAACATTTTGCTTTGCAGCGCAGAATCATGGATTCGGATGCTTCCGCCGGCGATTTCATTTCCATTGAGCACCAAGTCGTACGCTCGCGCACGCGCCTTGACCGGATCGCTTTCAAGATAATGCAAGTCTTCTAACTTTGGCGACGTAAACGGATGATGGACCGCCACATAACGCTTTTCCTCCTCGCTGAATTCTAAAGCGGGGAAATCGGTGACCCAAAGAAAATTCCATTTGTTGGATGGAATCAAGTCAAGCCGATTCGCCAACTCCAAGCGTAATGCTCCAAGGATCGCGAGTGATTTCTGGCGTGGACCCGAGATGATGAATACAAGGTCTCCTTGCTTGCTTTCCAATCTGAGGGCGATCGCTTTCACGTGATCAGGAGAAACAAACTTGTCGAACGATGATTCGATCTTTCCATCAAGCATACGAATATACGCAAGTCCACCGGCTCCTTGCTGCTTTACAAACTCTGTCCATTGGTCGATTTGGCTTCGCGACATCGCCGCCGCACCTGGAACGTGTATGCCGGCGACAATACCATTTTTCGCAACGGCATCGCTAAACACACGGAACGAAGTTTTTCCCGCCTGTTCGGAACAATCTCGAATTTCCAAACCAAACCGCGTATCGGGTTTGTCGCTCCCATAGCGCGCCATAGCTTCGTCGAATGTCAATCGAGGAAAAGGAAGCGAAGTTTTGTGGTCCAATATTTTCTCGAACAATTCGCTCATCAGTTCCTCAACAAAACCGTGCACATCATTTTCGTTGGCGAAGGACATTTCAACATCAATCTGGGTGAACTCAGGCTGACGGTCTGCGCGGAGGTCTTCGTCGCGGAAGCACTTGACAATCTGAAAGTATCGATCATAACCTGCAACCATCAATATCTGTTTGTAGGTTTGAGGTGATTGCGGCAGCGCATAGAATTTTCCGTGATGAATTCGACTTGGCACCAAAAAATCGCGAGCACCTTCGGGAGTACTTTTCATGAGCATCGGAGTTTCCACCTCTAGGAAACCGTTCCGATCAAAATAGTTTCGGACAATTTGATAGGCGCGATGACGCACGAGAAGATTTTTCTGCATCATCGGTCGGCGTAAGTCGAGGTAACGATACTGAAGGCGGACATCCTCGTTGATCTTTGCTTCATCCTCAATCGGAAACGGTGGCAGGATGGCTTCATTGAGAATGACAAACGCCGTCGCCTCGATATCAATTGCGCCTGTGGGCATAGACGCGTTGACCATGCCCTCGGGCCGCGGAACTACGGTACCGGTGACGGAGATGACAAATTCCGAGCGCAACTGTTCAGCCTTCTGGCAGAGTTCCGGGTTTCGTTGCGGCTCAAATTTGACCTGCGTCTTTCCAGACCGGTCTCGAACGTCTACAAAGAGCAATCCGCCAAGATTGCGCCGGACATCCACCCATCCATTGAGTGTAACGGTCGTTCCCACATCTGTGCGGCGCAATTCTCCGCACATATGAGTTCGCTTCGGATAGTTGTTCACTCCATTCCCCTCCCAAAAACACAACAGCGAGAACCCGAACTTCGTCCGGCATTCTCGCTGCACTATGTACGATATTCAGTTCAGGTGCTTTTGAATTTT
>JACRFF010000297.1 GCA_016218005.1 Ignavibacteriales bacterium | reverse complement strand
TAAACTACCATCGCCAGAGGCGATGGCTTTTTGCAACCCCACTCCCCCTCCCGAAGGTGGCAAAGCCATGGCTTCGCCAGATGCCTTCGGCATAAGCAAGGGGGAGAAATTTTCTCCCCTTCATAAGGGGAGATGTTCCGACGATGTCCGTCGGAACAGCTTGCCCGCCGCTTCCAAGGCGGGAGGGGTCGCAACAACGGCAAAGCCAACTGTCCATACCCACCGCCAAAGGCGGTGGGTTTCTACGTCTGACTAAAGAGGAATGTATGAACCAATCTCAGAGAACGTCGTTCGGGTTGTACGAAACATGCCGGATTTTGCTGCCGGGATTCTACTTTGCAACGTTGGTAGCCTTCTTTTCTGCTGCGTTCAGATTCAACGATACGCCGCCGCCCATCCCGTTTCCGGCGTTCATCGTCTTCCTTTTCATCACGATTGTTTCTGGACTGACGATGTACGCAAAAGAAACTTCAAAGCGACGGCGGGCATTCGTCGAGAATCAGCCGAGCACATATTTGCAGAACAAAGCGCGCCTTCTGTCGCAGTCGGAAGCGCTCGGCAACGATGAAGCGCGGCGGTTGTACTTCTACATTCTCAACAATCATGTCCCACCCGCCTTTCACGACAAAATATTCTTTTTCGGAACAGTCTATCACATCATGATTTTGATTCGGCGGACTTCTTTCTGGTTCGGTATGTTTGGCTTGGCGGGGATTTTCGTCCGTCTCGCCTCCGCCATTCCACTGCCTGACCAGCGAGCGTTGATCGCGCTGACGATCATTGTGTGGGCGATCTATTTCCTCAACGTGCGATACAACAAAGCCGATAGGAAAATGCAGGAGAATTATCAAGATCAGATATTTTGGTTGGAGATGAACGACGATATCGTACGCGATATTTTGAAAAAACGCCGGACGTACCACAAGCAAAATCCTTTATGATAACGCGTCGTTGGGAACGAATTACCGTCGCGCTCCCTTCCGATTATCAAGACTTGCTTATCGGTCATCTTGCTCTTGCGGGCGTGAAGGGGTTTCTGCAAGATGAGCACGGCGTGACGTTCTATCTCCCTGAGCGGTTGTGGTCGGGCAACATGAAGACGCGCATTCTCCGGGTTGTTCACGACTATCAACGCGAATTCCCCCGACTCGATCTTTCCGTAACAACGCGTTTTGTTCGAGACCAGAACTGGAATCGTTTGTGGGAGCGGCAGACCGGCATTGTTGCGGCAACTCCCAACATCCTGATCAAGCCTTCGTGGCAGCGGCTTCCTCGCCGTGATCGAAACAAGATCATTCTGCATATCGACCCGAAGATGTCGTTTGGCACGGGACATCACGAAACCACGCGGCTTTCACTCAGAGTGATGGAGCAATACTTCGGCGAAGCGCGCCGTGTGCTTGATTTCGGTTGCGGCACCGGCGTGCTTGCGATAGCCGCCGCAAAACTGGGAGCGCACCGCGTTCTCGCCATCGATAATGATTCATGGTCAACCATCAATGCGCGTGAAAATGTTCGTCGAAATCGAGTCGAACGATGTGTGAAGGTCGTTGAAGGAGGTCGCAGCAAAATTCCTCGCGCCGCGTTCGACCTCATCGTCGCCAACATCGACTATCTTGCAATCACCCGATGCCTTCCTGCGTTGGCGAAACGGCTGTCATCCGCCTCGCTTCTCATCCTCTCCGGACTTCTTGAATCCGACCTCTCTCTTCTCAAAAGCCATTTTGACCGCTTGAATCTCAGGCTCGTGAATATCGACCAAGAGCACGAATGGGCAGCGCTCGTTCTGCGGAAAGTCTAATGCGCATCTCGGCTATCGACATTGGAACAAACACCATCTTGATGCTCACCGCCGATGTGGGGCCCGAAGGCAGCGTTTCAGTAGTGCGCGACGAACACGCCATAGCTCGGCTCGGACAGGGCGTCGACAAATCTCACCGTCTATCTTCTGAAGGAATTGAACGGACGCTCGCGGTGCTTCGATCATATAGATCGATTGCGAACGACGTTCGATCAGAGCACATTGTGGCCTGCGGAACGAGTGCAATCAGAGATGCGATCGATCGCCAAGAGTTTCTCGACACAGTCAAGAATCAAATCGACGTCGATGTGGAGGTACTTGATGGCGACACAGAAGCTCTGCTCACATATCGAGGCGCAGTTTCAGAACTTGCCGCACTCGACAGCGCTCAGTCATTCGGGGTAATCGATATAGGCGGTGGCTCGACAGAGTTGATTTCTGGCGTCGGAACGACGGCGCGCGTTCACGTCAGCCTCGATATCGGCTCAGTGCGATTAACAGAAAGATATTTCCGCTCCGATCCGCCAACTTCGGGGGAGATTGAATCGGCAGCATCCGAGATTGAACGCCAACTGCAAGAGTTCCATCAAGAAATTCCACAGATGCTCATCGGCGTTGCGGGCACTGCAACAACACTTGCAGCGCTTGACCTTCAGCTCAATTCGTATGATGGCAAAAAAGTTGGCGGATACTTCTTATCCCAAAGGCGTGTCCATGCACTCTTCGAGGAACTTTCGAGGAAGTCAATTGTGCAACTTCGGCATATTTCCCAGATTCATCCCCAGCGTGCCGACATCATCGTGGCAGGGACGTTGATTCTGCAAACAGTTCTTGATCGGTTTCAGGTTGGAGGAATGACGGTCAGCGATCGTGGATTGCGCTACGGCCTGCTCTTGCGTGCTGCGGAACGATTTCGTGCTGGCTAGTGTTGCGTCCCAGAAATAACGTGAAAAAAGCTACAACGCAGAGTTGCAGGGGGTTCGCAGGTTGTGTAACTCAACTATTCGACGGCGGTGCACGAGGGAAAGGAAGACGCCAATTTCTTCGCAAATGTTAATGCCATTCGATAATGCATAGAATATATTTGTAACGCCATCACAATGTGTCATAAGAGAGTGTGAAATCATGGAAAGGATCGTTCGCGTATTAAGAAAGATCGCCCCGTTGACGGCAGAAGATATCGCGAGCTTTCTGGGCATAACGAAAACCATGAAGCTTGAGAAAGGCAATTATTGGATCGAAGCGGGAAGGAAAAATAGGCAAATCGGATTTCTTGATGCAGGGTATCTCAGGAAATATTACTTGAAAGAGGGGAACGAAATTACCGACTACTTCTACTTTGAAAATGATTTCACAGCCGATCTGCCATCCATTTTGAGCAATACTCCTCCAGCCGCAAGCATCGTTGCGATGCAGAATTCATCGCTCGTTACCTTCTCCTACGATGACTTTAACGAACTATGCTCTGCCTCTCCACCGCTTGAACATCTCCACAGATTAATCATAGAGATTACTTTTCTTCGCTTTTACGATCGCGCTGTGTCGTTCATCATGGCGACCCCAAGAGAGCGGTACGATCGACTGGTTTCATCAAGACCGGATATTTTGCAGAGAGTGGCTCAGCATCACATCGCATCGTATCTGGGTATGAGTCCGCAGCATCTCAGCCGAATTAGAGCAAAGAAATAAATCCGCTTCTTTAATATCTTTTTTATTGATGTTGTGAATATAAATCACTTAGAAAAAATCAGCATTAACAATACCGAGCAATGGGTTTTAGTTCGCGGAAAAACCGCTGACGCTCCGCTTCTC
>JACRFF010000293.1 GCA_016218005.1 Ignavibacteriales bacterium | reverse complement strand
GGCGGCAACAAGAAGATCGCTGGGGAAAGGAGGGAAAATGTTTTCGATGAAGGCGATAAAGCAAACCACAACATAGACCCACAGTGGATCAATGGTAGCCAAGTAGTTGACCAAATGTTCCACTTCAATCTCGTTGCTGCGGCACGATAGTGGCGACAGCAAATGCGGCACAACCTTCGGAGCGACCGAGCGAGCCGATCCCTTCGTTTGTTGTTGCTTTAATGGATACGACGTCGCGGTCGATGCGAAGCGTTTTTGCCAAGTGCGATTTCATTCGGTCGACGTACGGCGCAATTTTCGGTCGTTGTAGAATCACGGTTGCATCAACGTTGCCCACGACGAAATCTTTTTCACGAAGAAGACCAATCACTTTTTTCAATAGCGCTGTGCTCGCTATTCCTTTGTATTGGGGACTTGTATCGGGAAAGTGTTTCCCAATATCTCCCAAGCCGGCGGCGCCGAGCAGTGCATCGCAAATGGCGTGAATGAGAACGTCGGCATCAGAGTGTCCGACAAGGCCAAGCTGCGATGGAATCCGTACGCCGCCCAAGTAGAGCTTTCTTCCCTTGTCAAACCGATGGACATCGTAGCCGATGCCAACACGCACAAACGCCTGTTTTGGCTGAGATCTATTCGATTTCGAAATTCGCTTTCGCTTCAATGTCTGCACTCCAATCTATCTCTAATCCTATTACGTGTGCTGCACGAGGTCCCACGCGGATATCGGCAACAAGTTTATCCAGGTCAGACTTTTCACCAACCGCCTCAATCTCAACATCTCCAGATATCAAGTTTCGAACGCACCCCCGAAGACTTAACGCCGAAGCCCGACGATGGACGAAATAGCGGAACCCCACCCCTTGAACCAACCCCTTGACCACTATGCGCACACAACTCGACATTTGCAGAGAAGGTAGCAGAAGGCATCTCCAAATGCAACGCAAAGACTATCGGCACGCCAATTTCCGGACTATCACAGCGCCGCTTGGATGCACTGTTTGCGTTATCTTCTCCGAGAGATCAAGCGCATACAGCAATTGTGCAGGATTCAATCCGCAACGCAGTGCACCGCGAATGTGTGAATATAGCTGCCGCTCGAGCTTTTGATTTGCAAGAACAATCACATTGAGAAGCTCACGTTCCGCCAGTTCCAAACCCGGTCGGGCAAATACCTTGCCGTATGTATCTTTCATGATCCATTCTGGAAGTTCTCGATGGATGCTCTTGAGATTCTTCAACACTCTCGTTGCTTGGCTGCCGTACACTCGATTGAACAGCTTTTTCCCTTGCCGTGCTGAACGCTTGCGCGATTGTGCCTCATACTCCGAATTGCCGGATAGCTTTCTTAATCGCTCCAAGCCGTCAATCATCGTCGGGAATCCAAGGAGCAACGAAAGATGTATGAGCACTTCAGCAAAAAATTGTTTCGACAATGCATGTGTATGTGCGGATGTGCGAAGAATGCGGTTTACACGGCGTGGCTTGCCTGCAAGGTAGACAGACGCCAGTTCCACACAGACTTTCATGCGCGGCGTTAAATGTGCGGCAAGTGTTGATGATTTCATTTGGGAAAGAAAAAGGGACGGCATCGTACCGTCCCTCATGTGCGGAAGGCGGGACTTGAACCCGCACGCCTTGTGGGCGCCACCCCCTCAAGATGGTGTGTCTGCCAGTTCCACCACTTCCGCAATTCTTACAGCAAATCTTGGGGAAATTCTCCAGCCTGCACACCTCG
>JACRFF010000292.1 GCA_016218005.1 Ignavibacteriales bacterium | reverse complement strand
GTACCGGTCGCTTTTGCGGCGACTTCGGTCGGTAATCTGGATCGTGGCTTCGATCGTCGCTTTGACGTGTTCCGGTACCGCAACGCTCACTTTGCCGCCGGAAGAACTCAGCTTGCTGGAACCTTTTCCCGAAGGAATCAGCTCCGCATCGACTTCTCCGCCTGCCGTCCGCGCATCGATGGAACCGGTAACGTTTTCAAGATGCACATCGCCGCCTGATGTTGACGCGCGTACCGTGCCGCTGGCGCCTTTCAATTCAATGTTCCCACCTGCCGTGCTCATGTTCACGCGGCCGGAAACTTTACCCATCTTGATGTCGCCGCCGGAGGTGGAAACATGCGCCTCGCCGCCAACATTACCCACTCTAATCTCTCCCCCCGCTGTTCTGGCGGATACCGACTTCACCACCGATGTTATATTGATGTCGCCGCCAGAGGTGGAAACTTCCAACTCGCCGCCGACCTTGCCGACATCGATATCGCCGCCTGCCGTGCGCAGGTAGCCATCGCCGGAGATGTCGCCGGCGCGCACGTTGCCGCCGGAAGTAGTCATTTCCACCGTGCCGTCAACATTGCCGAGACGGATTTCGCCGCCTGCCGTCGTCCCTTTGATTTTGCCGTTGATCGCACCGGCAATGATAAGGTCGCCGCCGGAAGTTTTCAGCTCAAGGTTGAATTGCGACGGCACGTTGATTTCAAACCGAACGCTGCCGTAGTTGCTATAGCGCGGCTTGAAGGTGACGCGCACCGTGTTGCCATTCTGGGACATCTTGAGCCGGTCGAGGTCTTCCTCGTCGATTCCTTCGACACGAACGTAGACCTCATTCTTTTCCCACGGAGCAATGTGAATCTCGCCGACATTGGTGCTCACTTCGAGGTTGCCCCCTTTGCCGACGCTGAACGATTTCGCCCGACTGCCACTTGTGGCATCGCCATCTTTCTGTGCAAGCACCACCGAGGCAAGCAGGCCGATCAGTAGTGCAATCATAGTGCGTTTCATTTCTGTATCTCCTTTAACGCCGCGCGAGCGCGCAGACGGATATAGTTGTTTTCATCTGATTGAACTTTTTCTTTGAGCATTTCCAGCAGTTCGTCGTTCGACGACTTGCCTTGAAACTTGGCCAGATCAAGCGCATTGATTGCTGCGATCTTGATGCCGGTATTCGTTTCGTTTTTCAAAATGTAGATGATGGCTTGCGTTGCCTCCGGATCTGGAAGGTACTTCTGCAGCGCTTTAAGGGCTTCTTGCCGAACACCGGGATTCCGGTCGTGCTTCAACACGGCAATGAGCGCTTGCTTCACTTCGGGATTTCCGTTCGAAGGCTGCGGCACGACGTTTTCGGCAATCGTGCTGACCGCACGCAATCGCACGCCGGGGTTTTGATCGCTGACGGCCGCGCGTGCCAACACTTGCTGCACGCTCGGGTCATTGGCATTGCCCGTCATGCGCACGGGTGATGTGGCTTCAAACGTAAACTCCACGGCCCCGGTTTTTTCGTCCTGGCGGAGAAACTTGAAGTTCGAGATTTGTGCGTCGTTGCGCGGGAACAGTGATCCGGGTTGCGTCACCGCCGTCTGGAATCCGTCAATCGACTCGCTTCTGCCCGCGAGGTTCATCCCAACGACCAAGCCTACGACCAACATTGCCGATGACGCGAACGCCACTTGATACTTGGGGATTGAAAAAATTTCTCCTGCCGCCGCGATGATTGATTTCACGAACGAGCGTTTGTTCTTTTCTTCGCGCAAGGCAACGCGTAATTCAGCGCGCGCCTCTTGCACTAAGGCATCCACCGTTGCGGCGGGCTTGAACGAGGCCAGAGCACGATGGAATTGCTCCAACTTCCGCCGCTCTGCCGCGCACTCGGCGCACGCCGCGAGATGCGTTTCCAACAGCAAGCGTTCGTCGTCGTTGAGTTCATCGTAGAACCAGAGTTGCAGCCATTCCCGATATCGTTGATGGTCCATTACCGTCTCTCCTTAGTTCACATATTCTTTCAGTTGCTCGCGCATCCGCTGCGTTGCGTCGAACAAGTATTTCTTGACGGCGCCTTCGCTTAATTTCATCATCCCGGCGATCTCCCGCAGCTTGTATCCTTGGTAGTGTCGCAAGGTGAACACCATCCGCTGTTGCGGCGAAAGAACCTGAAGCGCTTGCTCCACGCGGCATGAGATTTCGGCATTCATTGCACGTTGATCCGTGTGCGCGTCGCTTTCGATCCTCTCCTTCAAGGGGTGTGAGGCGCCGTCTTCCTCATCCGATTCTTCATCGAGCGACGCCGTGCTGCGTTTCTTCGACCGCGACGTATGCGTAAGGCAGACATTGGTCGTGATTCGATAGAGCCACGTGGAAAACTCGCTCCGCAATTCGAACTTCTTCAGACCCTTGTAGACGCGGACAAACACTTCTTGAAAAATGTCCTTGGCGTCATCCGCGCTGCTCACGTACGACGCGGCGATGGTGAAGACTCGCTTATCGTACTTCTGCACCAACGATTCGAATGCAACCATGTCGCCTTTCTGCGCGCGTAGAATCAAGTCGGCGTCATCGAGCATGTCGGTTCCGGAATTCTTGTTCTCATCTGACATAGATTATGACTCCGGATATGGGGAAAAAGTTGGGGGAAATTTTTAGCTAAAGTTAGCAAAGGCCCGAACGAGCCACAAGCGTTCTTGCAATCCCAGCCCCGTATCGTTATATTTTTGCGGGAAATCAGCGTCGTTCTGCATCTCGAACCATTGACAAGGGCATCGTGCCGCACCTGTTCGATTTGGTCATCATACTTCTGTTGTTTCTCGTCAATGCCTCGCTGGTCATTTACGTGGTAGGGCCGTTATTGCTGCTTCAACCGGCCCGGCGGAAGAAAGAGTGGTACGCCCGATTTACCACGCTGTTGAATCCAAGCGACGCAAGCATGCCGTTCGAGGAAATCACCGTGACCACTCCGGATGGCATCGACTTGAGTTGCTGGTGGATTGGCCGCGCCTCTGAAGCCAAAGGGACGATCCTCTATTTACACGGAGTTGGCGATTGCAAGATTGGCGGGATCGCTTTGGCGGGATTGCTTTTCCGTTCAGGGTACAACGTGTTTCTGTACGATTCGCGCGCTCACGGTGAAAGCGGAAGTGCATTCTGCACCTACGGCTACTATGAGAAGCGAGACGTCGCTACAGTCATCGACTACTTGGAGAAGAGGAAAGACGCCCGCCTTGGGAAGATTGGAGTGTTCGGCACTTCGATGGGCGCGGCAGTAGCTATTCAAGCGGCAGCCATTGAGCCTCGCGTTGCCGGAGTGGTGGCGGAAGCAAGCTTCACCGACCTCCGAACAATCTTTGTCGATTACCAACGCCGCATCGTGAAACTGCCGTGGCATTTTCTTCGCAATGTTGCTATGACGCGATCGCAACGCATCGCCAACTTCAAGGGCCGACTCGTCTCCCCGTTGGAAGATCTCAAGAGAATTACCGTCCCCCTCTTATTCATTCACGGCACGAAAGATTCCTTTATCAAGCCGGAATATTCGCAAGAACTTTTCGAGGCCGCGAAGGAGCCTAAACAATTGCTCTTGATCGAAGGCGCCGACCATAATGACGTATGGGACGTCGGCGGCAAAAAATATGAAAACACCATCGTCTCCTTTTTCGACCACGCCTTGAAATCGTAATCACAACAGGATCGGAGGAATTTTACTCATGCGAACTTCACTTGCTGTGCTCGTGGTATGCACCTCGTTGGCTTTTTCGCAGACTCCCTTCTCGCAAGACAGTGCAGTTTCATACTTGAAGACGTTGTCAGTCGAGATCGGTCCGCGCCCGATGGGATCGGCAAACGAGCGGCGCGCCATGGAGTTTGCGCTCGATAAGTTCCGCCAATTCGGTTTGCAGGAGGCCTACATTCTTCCGATGACATCGTTCAAAAGCATCCTGAACGATCGTGTAACCAACGTTCACAGCGGAACGGCTGTCGGCGTGTTGAAAGGAACAACAGACCGCATCATTCTCATCGGCGGCCATATCGACTCCGCCGGACCCGATATTCCCGGCGCCAACGACGACGGTTCCGGGTCAGCAACGGTTATTGAACTTGCGCGCGTCATCTCTCAGCAGCAGCACGAGCACACGTTTGTGTTTTGTCTCTTCGGCGGAGAAGAATTGGGTTTGCAAGGTTCCAAACATTTCGTTGAGCACTTTTCACAGCTCGACAAAATCGATTTGATGCTGCACATCGATATGGCCAACGGCGCGGAGTGGCTCCTGCCGATGTTTGATGCGCACACGGAAAGCGCCCCGCGTTGGCTTGTGCGCGCGGCATACGACGAGTTCAACAAACTTCCCTACCGCGGACTCTATTATCCGTTACACTTCTACACGTTGAATTATGCCTTCGGCCAGAGCGGCGCTGGGTCGGATCACGACGCATTTCTTGCGAAAGGAATTCCGGCAATCGACTTCACCTCAGACCCGAACGATCCCATCCACACTCCCGAAGATAACTTTGAGAATTTCAAGCCGAGCGGATTGAAACGCTCCGGTGATCTTGTTTATCAGCTCGCCAAGCGCTTCGACAAAGACGTGCCGAAAGAAAAGCTCGAGCGCTATACAACAATACAGTTGGGAACCGGCGGCGTCTTCATTCCAACGTGGGCGGAGTATTGTTTCCTCGTCTTGTCCATAGGCGTTGCCGTGTTTACGCTTTGGTCGCTTCGAAAGCGTCGGAGAGAAACCGACCGCGCTACAAGGCCGCGATTCTCAAAGACGAAGCTGTTCCTCCTCGCGTTGATCATTCAATCGTGCGTGTGGATGTCTGAAACTGTCGTCGGACTTTTCAAAGGGGTTCGATTCCCGTGGCTCTCGGATATTTCCGGATACTTTGTCCTCGGCTTCCTCGCCGGACTGGTCGGCATCTGGATTTCACTGCAACTAACGCCAAGACTCAAGCTCAGTCGAGACCCATATCGCTACTACTTGGGCGCATTCCTTTTCTTCGGCATCATCTTGGCATTGTTTGCATTCGCCACGCCGCGCATTATGATGTATCCGGCAACCGGGCTGTTGTTGCTGAGCGCAGCCGTGCTGGTTCGCAATCCTCTTGTTCGATTATTGTTGTGGATCGCCTCGCCGCATATGATGTATCGACTCATCTTCAGTGAAGCGTTCGGGCTTTTCTCGCACGGATTTCCGGCGCTGCCAGCCGGACTTGGAGCAACAGTAGCTAAAGATGGCGCATTGATTCTCTTCTTCGCGCTTTGGTCGTTCCCATTCCTGCTCGGATTCTCTGCACTCTACGTCGACACGCCGGAATTCACTCCGTGGATATCCCGTCTGCGCGGCAAACCTGCGTTGGCGCTTGGAGCGGCAGCGTTTCTTTTCTGCGCCATCTACTTGACGCTTCAACCAACCTTCAGCCGCGAGTGGAGGCAACAAATTCGAATCGAGCAAATCATGGATGCCGCCAAGAAACAAACCGAGTGTTTCATCCGCAGCAAAGAATATTTGAATGGCTCCGTGCTTCGTTTCGGCGGCAAAGATTCGACTCTCCACTCCAAAACGTTGGAGGTCCATCTCGGCTCCTTCCCTCTCGCCGATACGCCGTGGGTTTCTGTGGAGCGAACCGTGTCACGGTCGTCATCCGACTCGACATCGACAATCGATATCGTTGCAATCCTCAGAATGAAGTTTCGTCCTTCCTCTCTTACGATTAACTATTCGCCGGCCGGAGGAAAGATCATCGAGGCCTCGTCTGCGTTCGCTCTCAACAAGACGGACCGCTCAGCTTCTCTCGCGTTCCTGAATCCCGATTCTGTGCTGGTCATCCCACTGCACCTCATCGCATCCAAAGCAGATTCGCTTCATGAAACTATCGAGGCAACGTTCACCCAACAAGCTGTCCGCGTTACTATCTC
Organism: Ignavibacteriales bacterium; assembly: GCA_016218005.1. Lineage (GTDB taxonomy): Bacteria > Bacteroidota > Ignavibacteria > UBA10030 > UBA10030 > JACRFF01. The sequence goes on along the minus strand of JACRFF010000292.1, from coordinate 972 downwards.
CCATCCCGACGCGAGCATCGGCTCCAAAACTATCGTTCGAGCTTCATCATTGATCCATCCTTAGGACCTGCAACCTCTATGAAGACCATTGCGTTTCTTTTGCTTATTGTCAATTCAACTTCGGAACTCATCAGCCAGGAACTTCAGCCGCCGGACACATTGGTGCCGCCGCTGATCCTCTGGCAGCACAGCGTTGTCGGCGCATTGGGCGTAACGCAAGTTTCCTATAACGATTGGGCGCAAGGAGGCGAGAACAATTTTTCCTACAACATGAATGTGCAGGGAAAATCGGTGTACGAAGACATCACGCTGCTCTGGTCGAATTCATACAAGTTCAGTTTCGGGCAAACGAAGATTGGCGACCAAGACCTCCGGAAGAACGACGACCGGATCGAATTGGAGTCGGTGGGAACGTGGAAGCTCGGGTCGTACATCAATCCTTACGTCGCCGCAACGCTCAAGACGCAGTTCGCGCTCGGCTATCAGTACGATGCGAAAGGGAACGCCACGGCCGTTTCAAAATTTTTCGACCCCGGGTATCTGACGCAAAGTATCGGCACCGGTTATCAGCTGATTCCCGCCGTGCGGACACGCGTGGGCGCGGCGCTTCGCGAGATCATGACATCCGAGTTCACGCGCTACTCTGACGACCCCCAGACGCCTGAAGTGGAAAAAGTAAAAGTGGAGGATGGTTTGGAATCGGTTACCGACTTGCAGTGGAAAATCGACGAGAATGTTTTGCTCACCTCCAAACTGGAACTCTTCTCGTCATTCCGCAAGCCGGAAAATGTGGTGGTGCGCAGCGATAACTCGATCACCACGCGGATCGGAAAGATCATCACGCTGTTTGTCGAGGTGCAAATAGTGATCGACCACATCGTCTGTCCGAGAACGCAGGTGAAGCAAACATTTGGGATTGGACTGAACTACGCGCTGCTTTAACACAACCGTGGTTGTGCCTCCCGATGTTTT
>JACRFF010000285.1 GCA_016218005.1 Ignavibacteriales bacterium | reverse complement strand
CCAACGGTGATTCGCATCTGAAAAGTCTCCTCGTGCATCATGAGGTCATCGTGCCTGTCACGAAGGGAAAGCTTGACCTTGGTCCGTGGCAGCAAATCTACTATGCGGAATTCGACGGCCAGAGACGAAAGCGAGTGCTCATCAAAGTGATGGGAGAGTGACCCACGGTGGGTGATTTGCCATGAACGTTGGAAAGGCAATCGAATATTTTTTCTTCCAAACGGTGGGAGCTATCGTCAGAATGTTGCCGCTGAATGGAGCGCGGTGGTTAGGTGGAGCGCTTGGAGTGCTTGTCTATGGAGCGGGCGTTCGCAAGAAGATTACTCGCAACAATTTGCGAAATGCATTTCCGGAACAATCAACCAAAGAGTGCGACAGGATCGCGAGAGAATCATTCCGTACGATTGCCACAACGCTTGTGGAGTTTATGTGGTTTCCACGTTTGTCGAATGAAGCAATTCGTAGCATGGTCGCGGTCAAGAATCCGGAGCTTCTCGTAGAAGCGAAAGGTCGTGGAAAGGGTGTGGTGCTCTTGACGCTGCACTTTGGCAGTTGGGAAATGTTTGCGCTTGCTTCTTCGGCAGTGATTCGTGAGCCGCTCCAGATTATTGTCAAGACACAATCGAACGAGTACGTTGATACGGAGGTGAATCGTTGGCGTTCTCGGCTTGGCGGCGTAACGGTGCCGATGGAACAATCGGTGCGACACATGCTGAAGGCATTGTCGAACGGGCAGGTGATTCTTCTTGCCGCAGATCAGACGGCAGCGCAAGATGCGGTAAAAGTAAATTTTTTCGGCAGGGAAACACCGTGCTTTGAAGGTCCGGCTGTGTTTGCGTTGAAAACCGGAGCGCCGTTGATTTTTGGATTCGCGCGGAGGCTTGTGTCAGGCAATCTTGAAATGGAGTATTCCGAAATCAACACCGCCGACCTCAGCGGTGCGACGGAGAAGAACATTCGGTTGCTCACGGAGCGCCACGTTCAGGCCGCAGAAGAACTTATTCGCAAGTATCCTGACCAATGGATGTGGATGCACAGGCGTTGGAAACACGTCGTCGATTGGTCGATGTCACAGGATGCTTGATGGCCACACCTCAGCGATTCCTCGTTATCCAAACTGCATTCATCGGCGACGTCATTCTTACCTTGCCGATGATTCAGGAGTTGAAGAGACACGTTCCTTCGGCGCATATCGATCTTATCGTGATACCGCGCTCTGCCGACCTGTTGCGCAATCATCCTTCTATTCGGGAAGTCATACAATTCGACAAGCAAAAATCCGACAAAGGCGTTTTCCGCCTCTGGCGAATTGCCCAAATGCTTCGGTCGAAGAAATATGACGCCGCACTGATTCCCCATCGATCCATGAGATCGGCAGCGCTGGCGTTTCTTGCGGGTGTGCCGATGCGTGTGGGATTTGATGTGAGCGTCAGCCGTTTTGCTTACACGCACGTGGTTCGTTACGACAAGCTGAAGCATGAGGCCGATAGAAACGCGGCGTTACTGGCGCCTTTCGGAATCAATCTGCAAACGAAAGTGCTGCCGACACTCCATCCAACAAACTCGGATGTAGAAGCTGTCAACTTGGTTGTGAAGAAGTTCGGTTGGGATTCCACTGCAAATGTTATTGCCGTGGCGCCCGGCACTGTTTGGAATACCAAACGTTGGCCGAAAGAAAAATTTATCGAGTTGGTACGGCTGTTGCTCACAAAAGGATTGCGTATCGTTATGGTCGGCGGAGCTGAGGACGTGGAGTTGTGTGGTCAGATTGTTCAGGCATCTGAATCTGAAAGCGTTCGGGCTGTTGCAGGCCAGTTGGGACTGCTCGAATCCGCCGCTCTCATCCAGCAGTGCAGCGTCGTCATATCGAACGATAGTGCACCAATGCACATGGCGATGGCAATGCGCACTCCGGTGGTTGCCATATTTGGAGCAACCGTGCCGGAGTTTGGATTTTCGCCGTACGGTGTCAAGGATGTTGTCATAGAGACAAAAGGACTTGCTTGCCGACCGTGCTCGATGCACGGGGGAAAAGCATGTCCCATCGGTACGTTTGAATGTATGGAGAAGATATCGCCGGCAGAAGTATGTGAGGCCGTGGTCCGAATTATTCGCCGGCGTTAGTACAGACTGCTTGAGACTCTTGCGATTTCTCTCTACCTTCATATCACATTAACGTGATGCGCCCGTAGCTCAGCTGGATAGAGCGACAGCCTCCGGAGCTGTAGGCCAGGCGTTCGAATCGCCTCGGGCGCACGTTTTCGTACTAACTTAAGCGAGGATTTGCATGCTCAAAGGTCAAAAGAAAATCACCAAGCACGAAATCAAGGAAGACAAGCTTGTCACTACCTACTTTGAAGCTCAAGGTTGGATCGAGAACAACAAGCGCTTGATGTCGTACATTGTCGGTGTTCCGATCGCACTCATTCTCTTGGGATGGTTTTACACGGAGAAGCGTTCAGATTGGAACGATACTGCTTCTGCTCAGCTTGCCAAGATTCTACCGTACTATGAGCAGGGGCGATACCAGGAGTCCATCAACGGCGTTCCGCAAGAAGGCGCCCAAGGTCTGACGATGATCGTGGATGAATATGGCAGTACAAAGTCTGGAGAGATTGCACGATTCTATCTTGCGAACAGTTATTTCAATCTCGGAAACTATGACAAAGCTCTCGAGAACTATAAGAGCGTTGATCTCAGCGACAATTTGTTGTCCGCGTCGGTCTATGCGGGAATTGCTGCGTGTTATGAAAACAAAGGAGATCACGCCGAAGCCGCATCGTATTATGAAAAAGCTGCCTTCAAACACATGAAGCCGTCGCTTGCGCCCGAAAATCTCTTTAATGCCGCCGCCAATTATGCCGCTGCTGGAAAAAAGGAAAAGGCTGTCGAACTTCTGAAAACGCTGAAGAAGGAATTTCCGAACTCCAATCTTGCGCGGGATGTCGATCGATACATCGCAAGCTTTGCATCGTAGCGTGTCGCTCGTACTTTGAGCCGCCCTTCAATTTGCTTCCGTGCTGATTGATGAGGCGGCATTTTTGTCTTAGGGATTCGTAACTTTTCCTCTGAATTTGCGAACACTTGAGAGGCTGAAACTTACTAAGACGCTCTTGCATAAACTCCGCAAAATAGTCGTTCCAATTGTATCGGCCGCTCTGCTGGTACTCGTGTTCCTTTTTGACGTTGTACGTTCAGTTGTCGACCCTCAAATGCCCGGCCTTTCGATTGCACGAGAGGCCGCAGTACTCGTCTCGTTCATATCGCTCTTTTGGCTGTATGGTCAATCACGCAAGCATGAAAAACGGATTGCGCCCAAGGAACTCGGAAGACTGCTCGCATGGGCCTTTGCGGTATTGGCAGCCGTCGTTCTCTTATCCACGATTTCAGGAATCACAACCCGCCCGGCAGAAAATGGCGCACGAGAGTCTTCTGCAATTGTGATTTTGGTCGGAACGGTTTCTTCCATTTCGCTCGTGGCCTTGGCCTCATTTGTCTTATTGATCGTGCGTGAACTTGTTCTTTTCAAGCGCCGTCAAGGTACGAAACGAAGTCTGCTTATCTACGAATTGCTCTTAGCATCGACAAGTCTCTCGGCCATTCTCACTCTTCCTTTTCAACAGGCGTTTGTTGGCTCAATTCTGTTCACGCTCACGGTTCTGTTTGCCGTTGTCATATCCTTTCGCCAAAACTGGATTGTCTACCTTTCGCGTCGGGAAAAAATCTACGCGCTGGTCTATTCAGGTTTGTTGTTTGCGCTCTTTGTGCTGTTGAATGTGGTTCTTGCGGAAAACACACTTGGCAACAAAGCGCTTACCGCATTCAGCAGGCCGCTCCAGAGCTATGTTCAACTCAACGCAGTGCTTGGCGCAATCTATTTTGGCATGGCGTTTGTCAGTACGCTGTTTCATTTGCCAACGGCAGAAGTCTATGAACGCAAACAATCAGAACTCAATTCGCTTCACAATCTCAGCCGGTTGATAACGCAAGTATTTGATTTCAACGACCTCGTCAATATGGTGACTCAAATGACCATGGAGGTCTGTGGTGCGCGCAGCGCATGGCTGGAGATTATCGACACAAATGAGGCGACGGGGGAGATGAATATTCAGGTGGTTTCACGGAAGAATATCAATCAGGAAGATGTCGCTGCTTTTTCCGATGCAGAATCGAACTCGATGCGCCACATGCTGCTGGAGTCGAAAGCCGTTATGATGGTTGATGACGTGTGGAACGACCGTCGCACCCGGTTCCTCAAGGATCGCGGCAAGTTGAAAGGATCATTGCTGAGCGTGCCCTTGGTCTCGCACGATAAACTTATGGGTGTGTTGTATGCGTCAAAGCAAATAGAGTATGGCTTTGACCAAGACGATGTGGAAGTGCTGACAACCTTTGCCGACAACGTTACCATTGCTATTGAAAATTCGAGACTCATTGTCCGTTCGATTGAACGCGAACGCCTGCAACAGGAAATGCTCGTTGCCCAAAGGATGCAGCAGCGATTGTTACCCCAGACCGTTCCACAACATCCTTCGCTGGACATCGCCGCAACTTCCGTATCCTCGCTGGAAGTCGGAGGAGACTACTACGATTTTGTCTCGCTTCCGAACGAACAACTTGGCATCGTTGTCGGAGATGTTTCGGGAAAGGGAGTATCGGCGGCATTCTACATGGCGGAAGTCAAAGGAGTGTTTTTATCGCTGAGCAAAATTTGCACAACTTCCAAGCAGCTTTTAGACCTCGCAAATCAATCGCTCATGGAAAGTTTGGAACGCAAAGCATTCATAAGTTTGATCTACGGCGTTCTCGACCTAAAGACCGGATCGTTGAACGTATCACGTGCGGGGCACTGCCCGTTGGTATTTGTTTCGGAAGACAAACAAGAATTGATTCGCCCGAACGGTTTAGGATTAGGTCTTACGAACCGTCAGGTATTTTCACAGACAACGGAAGAACGGATAATTCTTCTGAAGAAGAATGATGTCTGTGTGTTTTACACGGATGGTGTAACTGAATCGCAAAACGGCAGTCAGGAAGAATTCGGCTATAGCCGTTTGTTGGAAGCGACACGGCAAGCGCGCATGGACACGGCAAATGAAATAAAAAATCGTATCTTAAATTCAATTCACGAATTTACCGGCACATCAAGCTATGGCGACGACATGACGCTTGTCGTTATCAAGTGGCTTGGTGCATAGGATGGCTGCTATGGAGCCTCGAGCAAATGGAGTTTGGGTGATGCAAGGAGGAGATCACTATGAACGAATTTAAGATCCACCACCGTGAGGGAGATGGGGTGAATGTGATGGAACTGAGGGGCTATTTAGATGCCCATACGGCGCCCGATTTGGAAAGCGCCTTTCAAAAATTGTTGAACGAGAAAAAATATAACATCATCGTCAACTGCAAAGACTTATCGTACATCAGCAGCGCCGGACTCGGTGTTTTTATGGCGTATATCGAAGATGTTCGCAAGCAGGCAGGCGACATCAAGCTCACCAACATGACGCCCAAAGTGTATAACGTGTTCGACTTGCTTGGTTTTCCCATTCTCTACGAGATTTACAAAGACGAGCACGATGCCGTGTCGAAGTTCCACGAAGGGAAGAAATCATCGACGGTTTGAAGATGGTATCCTATTCTCGCAAAATAGCGATTCGTATTCAAAGCCGAACTGAAAACCTGCAACAGGTACGGAATTTTGTAGCAGAGGCGGCGCGTGAATTTGGTTTCTCGGACGACGAAACCTCCAACATTGTTCTTTCCGTGGATGAAGCTTGCACCAATATCATCAAGCACGCGTATCAATTTGCCACCGACCGGCATATTTCGATTGACATTCTTCGCGAAAGAAATTCATTTGAAGTACGGATCCAAGATAACGGCAAACCATTTGATCCGGAAAGCATTAGAACTCCCGACTTAAAAGAACACCTCAGTCACTACCGACGCGGAGGATTAGGAGTATATCTCATGCGTAGACTTATGGATAGAGTGGAATACAACTTCGTTCCAGGCAAAGTGAACGAAGTACGCTTGGTCAAAAACCTTTCTCCCGCCTCAATGCCCGTGCGTCGGTAAGCAAACGCGCTCTGTATGGCT
>JACRFF010000284.1 GCA_016218005.1 Ignavibacteriales bacterium | reverse complement strand
GCTCGGTGAAGGCATCGTAGAGGAGCTTCATCTTCTCCCCGGAGATATCGACGAGCTGCGAGGACTCCGGCTGCGACGGACCAACGCTCAGATGACGTCCATGAGAGAGCTTGTTGAGTGCGATAACGTATTTGCCCTGTGGATGCCTCGTGTCTCCTTCTGCGGCACACAGATGGCCGATGTTGTACGAGACAGGAACCTTGTCCACAACTTCCCACGTTCCCATCTTCCACTTGCACACTGCGCTCTCGACGAACAGCGAAGTATAAGCAAAACCCTTATCATCAAATTGCGTGTGCAACGGACCGAGGCCGACGTTCACTTCGGCTTCCTTCACCGCGTCATAATTCAACACGGGGATGCCGTCTTCGTGTCCGGTGAAATCTTTTTTCTCGATTGCGGCTTTGATCTTATCGATGCTGAAGACGGTGGTGATGCTCTGCAGCTTGCCGCTGCCGATGATCCACTTGCCATCCGGTGCAACATCCACGCCGTGCGGAGATTTCGCAATCGGTAACAGCCACACGATATCCGATACTTCTTTCGGGTCGAGGATCTTCACGCCGCCCAGCATCTTGCCTTTTCCACTTGCAACCGCCTTTTCCACATTGGTCCAATTAACGGCGGCAATGTAATCACGATCTTTTTGTGAAGCGGTAACTTCCAGCTTGCCGGTGCCGCGCTCGCTGTTGTAGCACGTCCAGAACGCCCAGCCGTGGCTCGGTCCTTTGCCGGCATCGCCGAGATCCCAATCGAACGGAGGCATCAGAATTTGCCAGCCCATCGAGATCGTGCCTGTCTTAGGCTCGACCTTCATGGCGGTGACGACGCCCTTGTACTTCGCGGCGAAGTCTTCGACCTTCTCGACCGCTCCCTTCGGAAGCGGGATGGGGAAGCGTGATGCGCCGAGAATGTACTCGGTATTCTCCGTAACAAACGTTCCGCCGTGCAAACCGGAGACGTTGGGGATGGGGCCGAATATCTGCTTCGTTTTGAAATCGCGCAGGTCGATGCGTGCCATGCGATTGTTGGCGTTATCGTTGACGAACAGCCAGCGTCCGTCGTAGTCGCCGTTGGTTTCGCTATTGGCAGGATGGTGCACGTCGCCCCACGTGTAGTTGCCGAGCATCGCTTTGGTCTCCTTGTCGAAACCATACCCCGTGGCAGGATACGGAGCAAAGACCGGGATGGTGGCGATGTGCCGCATGGAGGGAACCCCGTACACATACACTTGTCCCGAGTGTCCGCCCGACTTGAATACGTAGTACTCGTCGAGGTCGCCGGGAGCGACGTACGTCTTTTGTGCCGCCTCCTGTACGTCGGAACGAGCCGTGCGTCCCTTCTTGTCCCCGCCACAGCCTGTCAACAGTCCGATGACCAGCAGTGCAGAGAGAATTGCAAGGAACTGTTTCATAGATGTTCTCCTTGTTTGGTTGGTGGTTGAATCCGGAAAACTGCGACTCCGGAATTGTTTGGATTAGTGTTTTTTATCTCTTACCGCTTTTTCTCTCAACTCTTGGGCCAGTGTTTTGACCTCGGTTAGGTCCTGCTGCATCTCGCTCCAGCCGTACACAACGCATAGTCCGGGCTTGCGTGAAATGTCCCTTGAAATGTACGCATACGGTGCTCAAGGAACATGATAAACAATTTCTGCTTGAAGGGGAGAAAGTTACTTCTTTGCTTTCCGCTCTTTCTGTTTCAGTTCATACGCTGTGTGCAGTTTGCCGATCGCTTCCTGCCGCTCCTCGGTTGTGAGAGGAATCATCGTCGAGAGAACGACGTCCATCGTGCCGGTCGGTTTCATCAGGAAATCTTCCAACTGCCGACCGAAGCGTGCCTGCACGTCTTCCACCGCCAGCGCAAGGTCGGGTCCGATCTGTGCCGCCGCTTCAATGCCGAGCGTCGAAACGGAGTGACAGACGAAGCAGTTGTGCTTCACAAAGAATGCGCCCGGTCCCTTGGACATCCGTTCTTCTTTTTCCTTCTCCTCTGCCGACGGGATGTCTTTGAAGTTGTTGTGCGGGATGTATTCGACCGGAACACGGGGTTTCTTCCAACTCATCACGAGCATCGCAAGAGACTGTGCGTCTTGGCTGCTGAGTCCGAAATTCGGCATGACGGTTTCCGGAACAAGCTCTTTGGGATTCTTGAAATGCGTTACGTGCCAAGTAAATGTCGTTTGCAGCCCTTTGATGCGGTCGTAGCTGAACTGTTCGGCAGATTTCTCCCCCTCGAGCGTAAGATCGGGCCCAACGGTACCGCCGCGGCCGCTGATGACATGGCAAGCGCGACAACCTTTTTCCCGCACCAATTCTTTGGCGCGATTGATGTAATCCACGCCGGGTGTCTCTTTGTCGTAGCGATGGCATGCGTTGCAGGTCATCTGCATCAGAGCGCTTCTGTTGCTGACGACGTAGAACTCGCCGAGTTCTTTTCCGAACAACGGTTCTTCCCAGTGTTCGGTCAAGCCGTGCGCCGAATGGAGGTCGGTTGCATACCCTTGCCCGCCGTGGCACGTGGTGCATCCGTATTTTTCTATCGGATGTTTGGCGAGAATGTCTTTCGGGTGCGTGCGGAACGGCTCAGGCGCATTCTCTAATCCTTTCCATTGCACGGCTTGATGGCACGTAACACAGCGGTCGGCAATGTTCAGCTCCTTCACGTACACCTGCTGAAGTCCTTGCGGCACGACAGCGGCGCGGGCTTCGCCAAACTTTTCCGTTACGAGGTCGCGGAACTCCGACTGGTATCCTTTCCACGATGGGAAGAAGTAGCCGTAGAAGATCCAAACGGTCAACGCCAGCAGCGCGATGCCGCTCAGACTGATGAAGAGCTTGTCGAGTTTCACGAACGCCAGCTTGTTGTTCGGAGTTTTATGATCCATGATGTGCGTCTCCAGTTTCTATCTTAATATTCGATGCTCAATCGTTTAGAATTTTACCGGCATTGTCGGCCACGTTTCCCACGGCCAGTAGAAATTCCAATATGGTCCGCGCAAGAATGTGCCGATGATCGTGAAAGCGATAATCAAGAGGCAAATGGCGATGAAGATCGTGTTCTGTCGATTTCGTGCCGGTGCAAACCATACGCCGACCGTTTCAATCCCCGACTTGTCCCGATACGGCCACCAAAGCGCGAGGACGATCAGCAATCCGGGAAGCAAAATACCGCCAATGAGTGCACCGTTGATGGTAAATGCGCCGAGCGGAATTGTCGTGTCGGTGACGATTTCCTGCAGCCACAAAAAATACCACGGCGCCTTCGCCGGATTGGGCGTGACGGAAGGATTGGCCGGCTCCTCCAGCGGCGCAGGGAAAAGTGCCGCCAGCACAACGACCACAACCAGCGTGGCAATCGACACTGCAACAATACGTCGAACAAGATGCGGTGCGGAGGGAACGGAATTCTTTTCCTCGTTGACCATCGAGGTCTGCACGTGAACCGTTGAACCGCCGGTAACGCCCAGCAGCGAGTATGTCTTCGACTTGATCGGCGCAACGTCTTCCGCAGTTTGCGAAAGCGCTTCGTGGTCGGCAACCGCCAACCCGCCGTCTTTGCGAATGCGCCACATATGCCACGAGAACGCGAGCAGCACGATGACCGGCAGGAAGAAGACGTGCAGAACGTAGAAGCGAATTAACGCGCCTTGGTCGATAACGGTTCCACCTAAGAGGAAGAAGCGAATCTTTTCTCCAACGAGAGGTGCGGAACTGGCGATGTTCGTTCCGACGGTGATTGCCCAGTATGCCAATTGATCCCACGGCAAAAGGTAGCCGGTGAACGACAACAACAGCGTGCAGAGCAACAGCACCACGCCGATGATCCAGTTCAACGGCCGGTTGGAGCCGACCGACTGTCCATTCTTATACGCGCCGGTAAGAAAAACGCGAATCATGTGGAGAAACACCGTCGCTACCATCAAGTGCGCGGCAATGCGATGCGAGGCACGCAGCAGCGAACCGAAGGCAATGACAAACTCCAAGTCCTTTACCGACGAGTAGGCGCGCTCCACAGAGGGAACGTAGAGAAACATCAACACCATGCCGGTAATGGTGAGGATAACAAACAGCACGAACGAAATGGTGCCGAGCCAGAGGGAGTATTGCCACGCGAGACTTCCCTTGGTGATCTTGTTCGGGAACCAATGCAGCAACAAATTCTTCACAATGGCGTCGCCCGATTCTTTATCGCTCTTCGGATTCCAACTCCAAATCAGCTTGTTCCAGAGTTGCTTGGTGGTGTCAACGAATTGCATGAAGTATTCTCCTTTTCATTGTGTCCGCCTCCCCGAAGGGGTCCTTCGGACTGGCGGAGAAACTAAACAGTCAGGCGATAGCTTTGTTCAACTTCGTTTGTCATATCAACGATCAACTGTCCATCGTCCGGCGACATCTCCAGCTTGTAGCATCGCAGCGGGCGGGGCGCCGGGCCGGCATAGTTCGTTCCATCCGCATAGTATTTGGAGCCGTGGCACGGGCAATGAAATTCAAAGTTGATGGTTTTCTTTTCGCCGTTGAGTTCAACCGTCTTGGCTTGGTTCAGCTTTGTGTGCTTCACGGTGCACCCTAGATGAGTGCAAGAGGCAGAGATGGCGTGGTAGGTTTGAGCTTCCTTGAAGACGTAGAGACGTTTGTCTTCGAGAAACGTTACGCCTTCCGGCAACATGGCCGGCGAACCGATCTTGAATTTCTGCGGCGGCTCGTAGAGTACGTTCGGCACAAGCGAGCGCACCGATTGATACGTGAATCCGGCAAGGCTGGCCAACAATCCGCCGAGGCCAAGTTGCTGGAGAAAAGAGCGTCGGCTTTGCACACCATCGCTTGTTGCAGTTGCTTTTGTGAACAGTGTAGTGAGCTTCATCGGATAGCCTCTTGTTAGAATGTGAACATCAGCATAGATTGAACGCCGGAGAAACGTACGCTGCCTTGGTCTGGCGTAAAGCGAGCGCCCAACTTCAAATCCCATTGCGAAAAAATCTCGCCGCCAAGCCCAAGGGTGAGTTGAGTTCCCGGCGCATCGTGCTCGCCGCTTGCCAGCTCGACCGTTGTGCCGAGTTCGCCACTCAGAAGAGATCGAACGCCAAACGCGAATCGCGTGTCGATCATGTCGTCCATCGAACCGAAGCGGCGGGAGGCGATCACGTTGCCGACGATGGAGACCGGCCCGAACGACCGACCGATGATGAATGTTCCGGTGAGGGCGTTCACTCCGCCGTGCGTGAACGGTTCCCACTCAAGCGCCGCCGCAATTGAAATCGGGACGGAAAAATCCGCCGCCGTGCCGGTGCGTTCCGTAAGGAATCGGTATCGCATCTCGAACGCCATCGACTCGAAATCGTAGCTGCCGTCGGAGTGCATGACGTGGCCGTGGAATTCTCCCGCCAAATCCTTCGTGAATCCATACAGCATACCCGGCATGATCAAAAGGGTAGAAGGCATCATATCGTTGGCGCGAGTGTAGTCTGTCATCACGTGAGCACAGGTCAACCCTTGATGCGGCGTCGAGCAGGAGGAGGCTACGAGGAAATCTTTTCCGTGGTGCGCTGCTGCCGTGAGCGCTGCAACGCAGAGAAGCGTCAAGGTTTGCAGAATGGTTCTTGTGTTCTTGTTCATCGTTTCACCCTTTCTTTTTCTTCATAGTAGAACACCTCCATTGTCATGGCGTCGGTGGGACAGCGAAGAGCGCACAAGCCGCACCGAATACACGTGTCGTCGTCCTTGAGCATGGCGGAGGCGGGCATGAACGGATCGACGTTGTAGTGTTCCAACAACCGTTGTTTTAATGCATCATCAAGCGCAAGCTCGGACAGCGGCACGAGCTTCAGGCAATATTCCGGGCAGACATCGACGCATCGGTTGCACATCACGCATTGTTCCGCATTATAGATCGTCTGGATGTGGCACGCGAGGCAGCGTTCCGATTGACGGCGAGCTTGCTCTTCCGTATAGCCAACCTCGACTTCAGAAATACCCGTGCGGCGATTCAGGTCGATGGTGGGCGGAGCTTGACGCTCGATCTGCTCGAAATCCTCGGGCCGCGTGAAGCGCCGTGTGGGAATTTTTTCGACGGTGAGATCGAAGTACGAGGTCGCCGATTTTCCTCGGAGGAATTCGTCGATCGACAGAGCGGCACGCTTACCGTTGGCCACGCTATCGATGATGTTGCGCGGGCCGAACGCCGCATCACCCCCCGCAAAGATGCCTTCCGACGTCGTCGTAAGCGTCTTCGGGTCAATCTTGAGAAGGCCGGAGGGCGTCAGGTCGATGCCGTCGGATGATTTGATGAACGAAAGGTCGGTCTGTTGGCCGATGGCGAGAATAACCGAGTCGACCTGCATTCGTTCGACAAAGTCGTTATCGTAGATGGGAGCGAAGCGGCCGTTGTCGTCGTACGTACGCTTAACGCCGATGAACTCGACTTCACGTACTTTTCCACGTTGACCGATGAAACGTTTCGGTCCACGCTGTGGATGAAAGACGACTCCTTCTTTTTGTGCCTCCTCGAATTCTTCGTGCCCTTGCACCGAGCGCAGCACCGGCATTTCGGCAAACGATTCGAGACTGGCGATGTGGACTTCTTCCGCTCCCGCGCGTACGGCAAGTCGCGCAGCATCGACGGCTTCGTGGATACCGCCGGGTGCCGGCTCTGCCGCGCCGCGGAGTGCAGTGCGTGCGGCATCGAATGCCACAAACCCGCCGCCGATCACGAGCACTTTCT